>CALZNR010000196.1 GCA_945827565.1 uncultured Prevotella sp. | reverse complement strand
ACTTGTACATTGTATCCAGACAAATCCTGCGGATGAGTGAAAGTTGCATTATCTGTTGTGTTGTTGTCAATTCCTACACCAAGTTTCAGACGTACCACATCCTTATCTGTCACAAAATAACGAAACTTCAACATGGCATCATTCAGTTTGAATGTCTCTCCGCTACTTTTGAAAGGAGTAAATCCAATTTCTGTGACAATCGAACCTTTTTTGGGCAACTCCTGTGCGGTAGCAGTGGTTACACCTGCACACACTGCGAGCAAAACTAATAACTTTTTCATAATGTAATTTTATTCTCCTTGCAGCTGCCCCACGCTGCTTTTATTAAAGTCTTCTACTCTCTATGGGGGCATCATCACTTGAAAACCAAGCGATTCATATCGAGCCTTATCTTCTTCCTGTAGATGTAAAGATTATTTTTTACAAAATTAAAAAAAAATAATCACATAACATAATTTTGCATTGTTAAAAAATCAGAAATCTATTCTATACGCCACATTGGGGAAGGTGAGCGAGGTAAACTCGTCCACGATGGCATTGGTGCCCAGTTCTACGGTCTGGCCGTGGTACGACCTCATCTTCAAATATTCCAAAACGAAGTGATGGGCACAGCGCTTGCCATTGAGGGTGTATTTCACCGAGAAGGCGAAACCCACATTGAGGCCTTTATGACAGGTATAGGGATTGGCACCATCTTCGGGCACCGTTTTGTCGGGCAGTTGCATAATGTCTTCTGCCTTCACATCGGCTGCCAGCGGTGTATAGCGATCGCCTCCCATCAGGGTAATTCTGCCATTGATGCCAAACACGTTTTTGCTGGTGCGCCCCACCATCCACTCTTTTCCTCCAAGCAGGTTGGTCACAAAGCGGCGGTCGTAGCGTGTGCTGTGCCACTGTCCCTGGGCATCGCGATAGGTGGAGCGAAACAGGGTGGCGGTGAGCATCCCATAAAGCCCATCTTTTAGATAGCGCTCCAAGGTGAGATCTACGCCATAGTTGCGCCCAGCCCCCTTATTCACCAGTTGACGGTCGAGATAGAACATGCGGTTATTGACGATGCTGAATGTAGAGCCCTCTTCCACAGGCACATCAAAGAGATACTGCCAGTAGGGTTCCACCTTGAGCAGAGCATTCTCGCCCAGACGGTGGGTGAAAGTCATGGAGAGATGATGAGAACGGGTAAGTCCCAGTGCACCGTTCACATTCCTTCCCTGTTTCAGCACAAAATAGGCATCCGTGGCTTCCTTTCTGCTGTTGAGTGCATAAGCCACTGCCAAGGAGCAATCAGAAGAGAACTGATAAGCCACACTGACACGCGGCTCCACCAACCACTGCTCGTTGAGTTTGAACCACATGGCATTGACACCAGCCACCAGCGTAAGACGCTGACCAACTGACACCTTGTGGTTGGTATAGGCACGTGAGAGCAGGGTGTTCCCGTTTGACTCGTAGATGCGCTGCATACTGCCTCCCGTTACCAGCACATGGTCGAACCAGGAGCTGAACCCGATGCGCTGCACATTGACACCGTTCTGCATGGAGTATCGGGCAGAGAACTTATGGTGATGCTGCATGTCGAAAATCAGATTGCCCGTGGTGTTCTTGCCGTCCATGTTGGGCATGGCACGCATCTGGTCATCGTAGTCGTTCATGCCCAGTTTGAGATAGCTGCCCGTCAGTGCCACGCTGGTGCGCAGTCTGCCACCTCCCCCCAAGCGCAGCTGATGGGTGATGCCTCCGGCATAGTTGGCCTGGTGCGATCTGCTGTCGTTCATATCCCAAAGGGTTTCCCACTCATCCCTGTCGGGCACCTCGTTGCAATAGTTGTCGTAAAGACCAGTGAACCACAGGGAGAAGGTGCCTGCACTGCGTGTGGGGAAGTTGAACTTCATGCTAAGGTCTTGGTAGTCGAGCGTTTCCTTCTCCATATTGATGGCATGTATCTTCTTGGCCACCTCCAGGAAGCTGTACCTGTAGTTCACAAGATAAGATGCCTTGCCATTGCGCCCCAGCGGACCCTCTGAGGCAAACTCGATGCCCAGGGTGCCCAGTTGAAACGAATGCTCGTGCCTTGTGTTATTGCCTGCTCGCATCTTCATATCGAACACGCCAGAGAGGGCATTGCCATATTCTGCGGGCATGGCACCTGTCATAAAGTCGCTGTTGGCAAGCATAGTGCCATTGAGTGAAGAAAAGATGCCTCCACCTGCCTCGGTGATATCGGCAAAGTGATTGGGGTTGTTCACCTCTATGCCCTCAATGCGCCACTGCAACATCTGCGGAGAGTTGCCATGAATGCTGATGCCATTGGTGGCTCCGCCCGATGCCACACCGGCAAACATAGACGCTGTGCGCGCAGGGTCTGCCATACCACCGGCATAGCGACAGGTTTCTTCCACGCTAAACATACGTGCTCCCACCTGTGCCATCTCGTTCAGGGGCTGCTGCTTGTTGGTTTTGGGGCGCACCACCACCTCGTCCAGTTCGCTCACACATTCGCGCATGGTCACTTGCACCACCGTCTGCTTACCCGATGAGAGGAGCAGCTCTTTGATAATCACGGGGTCATAGCCCAAGAAAGTGGCCTCTAACGTGTGTCGGCCCACAGGGATGCCCACAAACTGAAACTGTCCGTCGGCATCGCTCACCGTGGCAACGCCCTCCATATCAGAGATTCTCAGCGTTACCCCCGGCATGGGTTCACCAGATGCCACATCCACCACCTTGCCACGCAGTGTTTGCATTGCCTGCTGTATATCTGCCCACGCTGGAGCCGCCATCATACACAACACCACCGTCATCATCCATAACAACCGCTGTGTTTCAAGCGATTTCATCCCTCTTTTTACCTTCATTTTCTTATAATGTGTATATGGTTAAAGTTTATGATTGCCCACTTTTCTTTCAAAAATCATCATCTCAATGATACTTCATTCCTCACTCTTCACCCTTCACTCTTCACTTCAACAGCTTTCCCACCGCCTTTCGGCATTTGTTCTTCTCTCGTTCTGTAAGTTCTGTATGCTGCTTGGTGCCACCCTTCTGTATGGTGGCCACTATCTTGAATCCGCTGTAGCCGCAGATTTCCTTCAATGCCCTGATGGCTCCGCTGCTTTGGTGCATCAGTATATTGAAAGGCCAGGGTGTGGTGGAGGTGCTCAACAGCGCACAGCGCTTGCCTCGTTGCAGTGGCAGAGGGAAACCCACGACATTCTCGCCCATCAGACCATACACCATACGGTCGAAAAGCAACTTGAGCGTGCCGGGGATATTGCCCCAGTAGCAGGGCGTTGCCACCACAAGGGCATCGGCTCGGTTTATCATGGCAAGCACACGCTGAGCATCGTCCTCGGGCAACACACACCGCTCATCTGTGCGGCAGCGCATGCAGCCCATACAAGGTTTTACGCAGAGGCTGTTCACTTTCACCACCTCTACCTCAGCTCCCTGCTGCAAGGCTTCTGTCTTTATCGTTTCCACCATCTGCGAGATGTTTCCCTTGGCTCGCGGACTGGCATTGAGTATCAGCAAATTCTTCCTTTTCATCATAACGCTCATGCACGATTAGGGTTTCACTTTGGGTTTCTTTACCCACGTCAAAATTTCGGAGTGCAAAGATAGCAAGGGGGAACGAAGTGACAAAAAAATTGGGACAGACGGCTGGTATTAGGGACAGACGGCGGCCATTCTTCTGCCCCATTGGATAACGGGAAAATGTAGATTGTTTTTCCGTGATTTGTGGATACAGCATGACTGATCATTATAGGCTGACATACAAAGTAAGCATCCCCCCAAAAAAAACGCGCACTCGTCACAATACCATGAAAAAGAAAAAAAATTCACTTTTCTTGCAAAAAACTGGGATAAATGCCCCTTTATTTATTCAAAATCATTACCTTTGTCGCGCCTTTTTTGACAAATTGAAAGTTGGAGGGATGC
>CALZNR010000195.1 GCA_945827565.1 uncultured Prevotella sp. | reverse complement strand
TGTGGGCGGTACAGAGCACGCCACCGGCCACCTTATCTACTCCAGATTCTGGAACAAATTTCTCTTCGACAGCGGCTATGCCTGCGCCGACGAACCATTCAAGAAGCTGGTGAACCAGGGAATGATACAGGGTCGCAGCAACTTTGTGTATCGTGTCAACGGCGATGATGCCGCACACACTGCCTGCTGTCCGCTCTTCGTTTCAGCAGCACTGAAAGACAAGTACAGCGACGTTACTCCCATCCACGTGGATGTGAACATTGTGCACGGCGATGTGCTCGATATAGAAGCATTCAAGGCATGGCGGCCCGAATATGCCAATGCCGAGTTTATACTCGAAGACGGCAAGTATATCTGCGGATGGGCTGTAGAGAAGATGTCGAAATCCATGTTCAATGTAGTCAACCCCGACATGATTGTAGAGAAGTATGGTGCCGACACCCTGCGCCTCTACGAGATGTTTTTGGGACCCGTGGAGCAGTCTAAGCCATGGGACACCAACGGTATCGACGGTTGCCACCGCTTCCTGAAGAAGTTCTGGGCACTGTTCTATGGCAACAGGGCAGACGAAAACAGCGCACTCATTGTAGATGATGCCGAGCCTACGGCAGAACAGCTCAAGTCGGTGCACAAACTTATCAAGAAGGTAACCTCTGACATTGAGACCTTCAGCTACAACACCAGCATCTCTGCCTTTATGATTTGCGTGGGCGAAATGGCACAACTGAAATGCCACAACCGCGAACTGCTGAAGACACTGGTGGTGCTCATCGCTCCCTTTGCCCCGCATATTGCCGAAGAGCTGTGGCACACGCTGGGCGAACAAGGCAGTGTGTGCGATGCTCAGTGGCCCCAGTGCAACGAGGAATATCTGGTGGAAAGTCAGGTGCAGCTCACCATCTCTTTCAATGGCAAGGCACGCTTCCAGATGCTCTTTGCCGCTGATGCCGACAACGCCACCATTGAGCAGCAGGTGATGGCAGACGAGCGCACTGCCAAATACACTGCCGACAAGCAGGTGGTGAAGGTAATCATTGTAAAGGGACGTATCGTGAACATTGTGCTCAAGTAAATCAAAAAGAGGCTGAATGACCCACAGGGAACTGCTCTACGAGATAAGAGACTACGTGTATATCACCCTTGGACTGTTGCTATACACCTTTGGCTTCACCGTGTTTCTGCTGCCCTATCAGATAGTAACGGGCGGCATTGCCGGTGTGGGAGCCATCGTCTTTTATGCCACGCAGTTTCCTGTGCAATACACCTTCTTCATCATCAACGCCGTGCTCATCGTGGCATCACTGAAAATCCTGGGATGGAAGTTTCTCACCAAGACGGTCTATGCCACGCTGATGCTCACGCTAATGCTCGAGGTGGCACAGGATATGATGATGATGCCCGACGGCAGTTTTCGCAAACTCCTGGGCGAGGGCAACGACTTCATGTCGCTCATCATAGGCTGCTCCATCACAGGCACTGCACTCGCCATCGTGTTTCTGAACAATGGCAGCACCGGCGGCACCGACATCGTGGCGGCAGTGCTCAACAAGTTTCACAACATCACCCTGGGCAGAGCCATCAGCATGATAGACCTCTGCATCATCGGCAGTTGCTTGCTGGTAGGCTCGTTTGGCGGTTTTGAGGAGCGTTGCAGCAAGGTGGTCTTCGGTCTGTGCACCATGTTCATAGAGTGCCTGATGCTCGACTATGTGATGCACATGCAGCGGCAGTCGGTGCAGTTTCTTATTTTTTCCAAGAAATATCAGGAAATAGCCTTTGCCATCACCCGCCACACCGACCACACCCTCACCATCCTCGACGGTCATGGCTGGTACACAGGGCGTCCCACCAAGGTGCTCTGTCTGCTGGCAAAGCGCAGGGAGAGCCTACAGATTTTCCGCCTCATCAAGCAGATAGACCCCAACGCCTTCGTAAGCCAAAGCTCTGTTATCGGTGTGTATGGAGAGGGGTTTGACTCCATCAAAGTAAACGTAAAGAACGATAATGAAAAAAATAATATTCGCCACCAACAACAAACATAAACTCGACGAGGTGAGAAGTATTCTGAAAAACCATTTTCAGGTACTTTCGCTCAGCGATATAGACTGTCACGACGATATTCCAGAGACTGGCACCACACTGCACCACAACGCCATACAGAAGGCTGCCTACATTGCCAAACACTATGGCATGAGCGTCTTTGCCGACGACACCGGACTGGAGGTGGATGCGCTGAACGGGGCTCCCGGAGTCTATAGTGCCCGCTATGCAGGAGGCAGCGGACACGACAGTGAGGCCAACATGACCAAACTGCTGCACGAGCTGGGCAGCCAAACCAACAGACAGGCACAGTTCAGAACAGTGATAGCCCTGTATCTCACCCCCGAAGACGCCAAGGAATATGCAGCAACGAATGATACAACCACCCGCAAGATGGTGGCAGACGGCTTCACCTTCCTTCTCTTTGAAGGCATCGTGCGTGGCAGCATCATCACAGAGCGTAGGGGAGGAGAGGGCTTCGGCTACGACCCTATCTTCCAGCCCGAAGGCTACACTCTCACCTTTGCCGAACTGGGCAATGATGTGAAAAACACCATCAGTCACAGAGCGCGCGCCGTGAACAAACTGGCCAGCTTTCTTGCCCGTTGAGGCATCCATTCCACACCATAACACACATCCACACACCTCTTAGCACCCCTCCATGAAAAAGAAAGGCTGTTTATCATTGTTTTTGCTGATGCTTGTCACCATTGTGCGGGCACAGATAGGCACATGGAACGACTATATGTCATATACCGAAGTGCAGCAGATAGTGAAGGGTGGCAACAAGCTGTATGTACGTGCCAGCAACAGCATATACGACTACAACCTGAACGACCAGAGCATCACCACACACAGCAGAGCCAAGGATCTGAACGATGTGACCGTGGCAACAATAGGATGGAACAGCGTGTCTAAACAACTGCTCATAGCCTATAACAACGGCAACATGGACCTGCTTGATGACAACGGCAATGTGACCAACATAGGCGACCTTTACAACAAGCAAAACGCCATAGACAAGACTATTCTCAACATAGTGATGCACCAAGAGAAGGCATACGTGTGTACGGGCTTTGGAGTGATGAACATTGACACCAAGAGGGCTGTTATCAACGAGTCGTATATGCTGAACGAAATCGTCACTCACCTGCACATACAAAACAACACGATGTATGTGAAAACGCAGGCAGGAAAAGTGATGCAGGTGTCTATGAACAGCAACATGCTGGATGCCGCTAACTGGACCACCACTACCAACTACGAAGAGGCTTGGTTTAAAGACGATACAACCGACTTTGACGAATACTCTCCACTGGTGAGCACCCTGCAGCCTGGCGGTCCTAAAACCAACCATTTCTTCTCTCTTCACTTCAGCAGAGGAAAACTGTATAGCGTGCCTGGCATCTATATGATAAGCTATGAACAGAAACTGCCCGGATGTGTGCAGGTATATGATGGCAGCAGCTGGCAAATCTATGAAGACCCTACAGAAACAAATCCAGAACTGGAACCCTATTACTACCAACTCGACTGCGTGGCAGCAGCCCCTGCTGGTGTTGAACGGGTGTTTGCAGCAGGTAAGTCGGGCGTGTTCGAGTTTGTAGAAGGGCGTTTTGTCAAGCATCACACTCTGAACAACAGTACACTCCTTTCTCCCTTTGGCGACAACAAGATATACGTGGTGATTCAAGGACTAACCTACGACAGTCAGGGTACACTGTGGTGCCTCAACAGCATGGCAAACGACAATATCCACACCCTTGACGCTGCCGGCCACTGGAAAAGCAGCAGCACTGCTCTGAAAGATAATACCAACATCAATCTAAGGCATCCTTTCTTCGACAGCAGAGGACTGCTGTGGTTCTGTCTCTTATACACATCTCCGAGCCCACGAGACAGGCAGAAAT
>CALZNR010000194.1 GCA_945827565.1 uncultured Prevotella sp. | reverse complement strand
TACACACTGCATATCGTCGGCAGCGTCAGATGTGTATAAGAGACAGCCACTGCACACAATATTTGATAAAGTCCTCCTCCAAATCCATCAGGTCGTTCATGTCGATGAAGGCCACTTCGGGCTCTATCATCCAGAACTCTGCAAGATGTCTGGGGGTGTTGGAGTTTTCGGCTCTGAAGGTAGGACCAAAGGTATAGATAGCTCCCAGTGCGGTGGCACCCAGCTCTCCCTCCAACTGTCCACTCACAGTGAGCGAGGTCTGCTTGCCAAAGAAATCATCATCATAGATAATCTTCCCCTCTTCGTCCTTTTTCAAGTCGTAGAGGTTCTTGGTGGTTACCTGGAACATCTGCCCCGCACCCTCACAGTCGCTGGCTGTGATAAGAGGAGTGTGGAAATAGAAGAAGCCATGCTCATGGAAATAGTTATGGATGGCAATGGCCATGTTGTGGCGAATACGCATCACTGCTCCAAAGGTATTGGTGCGCAGGCGCAGGTGAGCATACTGGCGCATGTATTCAAAACTCTGACCTTTTTTCTGCATGGGATAGTCACTGCCACAGGGACCGTAGAGCTGTATCTCGCGACACTGCAACTCCACGCTCTGCCCGGCACCTTGGCTCTCTACCAGTTCTCCGTTTACGCTGATGCAACTGCCGGTAGTTATCTGCTTGAGCAATGCCTCATCAAACTTTGTAGGGTCAACTACCACCTGCACATTTTTGATGGTACTTCCATCGTTGACAGCGATAAAATCTACAGCCTTGCTGCTGCGATGGGTGCGCACCCATCCTCTCACATTGACGATGGTGCCAAAATCGTTACGCTTCAGCACATCGACAACCTTTGTTCTCCTGATATTTTCCATTGTGATTTTGTGTTTGATTCTTTACTCGTATGCACCCATTCTGAGTTTATCCACCTCTTCTTCTGTGAGGTATCTCCAGTCGCCACGACGCAAGTTCTTCTTGGTAAGTCCGGCAAACAGCACACGGTCGAGCTTATTCACTCTATATCCCAAACTCTCGAAGATGCGGCGCACAATGCGGTTCTTGCCGCTGTGTATGGCAATTCCCACCTGTTTCTTATCCACAGGGTCGGCATACTCCACCTCATCTGCTTTGATTTCTCCGTCCTCGAGCATAATGCCGTCACGGATTTGCTGCAGGTCGTGTGCGGTGATGTTCTTGTCCAAGAACACGTGATAAATCTTCTTTTTGAGATATTTGGGATGCGTGAGTTTACTTGCCATGTCTCCATCATTGGTAAGCAGCAACACGCCTGTGGTATTGCGGTCGAGCCTGCCCACGGGGTATATACGCTCAGGACATGCGTTCTTCACCAAATCCATCACCGTTTTTCTTTGCTGTGGATCATCGCTGGTAGTTACATAGTCCTTGGGCTTGTTGAGCAGCACATACACCTTCTTCTCGATTGAAACGGGCTGATCGTGGAAGCACACATGATCTGTACGAAGCACCTTGGTGCCCAATTCAGTCACCACCTCTCCGTTGACGGTCACCACTCCCGCCTGGATAAACTCATCCGCCTCGCGTCTGCTACATATACCAGCATTGGCAAGGAACTTGTTCAATCGCAGAGGTTCATTGGGATCATAATTTTCCTCCTTGTATTCAATGCGCTTCTTCAGACTGTACTTGGCATTGGGATCATAGCCACCGGGACGTTGACGGAAACCACGGTTATTATTGTTACCGTAGCCGCCACGTGGCTGCTGCTGACGTCCGCCGAAACTGCCTTGACGGGGAGCTCCATAGCCTTGCTGACCTGCATTTCCATAGCCTTGCTGGTCAGTATTGCCATAGCCTCCACGATTGGCATTATAGCCACCACGGTGATTGCTGTTGTTGCCATAGCCACCACGGTTATTGCCATAACCGCCACGATTGTTGGCATTATAACCACTGCGGTTTGCATTGTATCTGCCGTACGAAGGACGACTGAGGTTGCTCTCCTCGCCTACATTCTCGGCATCATTATATCTGGGACGATACTGGGAACGAGCCTGATATCCACCACGTCCCGCAGCAAAGTCCTCATTGCCATTGCGGCGTGGGCGATACTGTGAGTGCAGATTGGCAGGCTGTTGCAATCCCATCCCAAATCCTTCGGGACGGAATCCTCCCTCATCGTTGTTGTTTCTACGATAACCGCCTCTGTCGTTATTGTAGGTGCGGTTGGTTTGAATACGCGGGCGCGGGGTGCGTCCCGGTTTGTAACCCTGATAACGGTCTTGCCGACCTTCTGGGAGCATACCCTCACGGTTCACTCCTTGCTTTTCAACGTTCTCGTTGTTTTTTTCGTTTTCAAATTCCATGGTAATTGTTTTTGGTTTACTTATTCAGCCTCACGGCTCTTATTACTTTGGGGATTGACTAAATCCTCTCTATATTCCTGTGTAGTTGTGCGGTGTGATGGCCATCAATTCTTCCTTGACCTCGGGTGTTACATCCAATTGTTGGATGAACGCATGAATAGTTGCTTCTGTCATTTTCTCGTTGGTGCGGGTCAGTGCCTTCAGCGCCTCATAGGGATGCGGATAGGCCTCTCTGCGCAGTATGGTTTGGATGGCTTCTGCCACCACAGCCCAAGTATTATCCAAGTCTTGTGCCACTTTTTCCTTATTCAATATCAATTTGCCCAAGCCCTTCAGCGTGCTTTGCAGGGCAATCAGCGCATGCCCCATAGGCACGCCCACATTGCGCAGCACTGTAGAGTCGGTAAGGTCGCGCTGCAAACGGCTCACAGGCAACTTGGCTGCCAGGAACTGCAACACGGCATTGGCTATGCCCATATTGCCTTCGCTATTTTCAAAGTCAATGGGATTCACTTTGTGCGGCATGGCACTCGAGCCCACTTCGCCAGCCTTGATTTTCTGCTTGAAGTACTCCATAGAGATGTACAGCCAGAAGTCGCGGTCCAAGTCAATAACGATGGTATTGATGCGACGCATGGCATCGAAGATAGCACCCAGCCAGTCATAATTGCTTATCTGTGTGGTATATTGCTCGCGACTCAGCCCCAACTTCTCGCTCACAAAGCGATTGCCAAAGGCTTTCCAATCGTACTGAGGATATGCCACATGGTGTGCGTTGTAATTGCCTGTAGCACCGCCAAACTTGGCAGTCACAGGCACGGCTTTAAGCGATTGCAACTGCTGCTCCAGACGATATACAAACACCATCACTTCCTTGCCCAGGCGTGTGGGAGAGGCAGGCTGACCATGGGTTTTTGCAAGCATCGGCACCTCTTTCCACTCCTCTGCATAAGCTCTGAGTTGCTCTATCAGCTGTTCCACCACAGGCACATACACCTGCTCCATTGCCTCCTTGATGCTCAGAGGCACACTGGTGTTATTGATATCCTGCGAAGTGAGGCCAAAATGGATGAACTCCTTGTACTGTTCAAGGTTACCAATCTTATCAAACTCTTCTTTGATAAAGTATTCCACTGCCTTCACGTCATGGTTGGTCACCTTCTCAATATCTTTCACTCTTGCGGCATCAGCCTCAGAAAAGTCTTGATAAATCTTTCTGAGTGAACTAAACAACTGATGGTCAAAAGAGGCCAACTGCGGCAAAGGGAGTTCACACAAGGTAATGAAATACTCTATCTCTACACGAACCCTATAACGGATTAGCGCATACTCTGAAAAAAAATCTGCCAAAGGCGCCGTTTTGCTGCGGTATCTTCCGTCGATAGGCGAGATGGCTGTCAGTGCATCTAAAATCATAATCGTATATAGTATATGAGACCGCAAAATTACAAAAAAGTTGAGATAATCGCCACGTTTCTTCCCTGGTTTTTTGTGTAATTGCCACATTTAGTGATATAGAACAAAAAAACACCGAGATAACTCGATGTTTCCTTCATGGTGGTGGGCGCTGACGGATTCGAACCGCCGACCCTCTGCTTGTAAGGCAGATGCTCTA
>CALZNR010000193.1 GCA_945827565.1 uncultured Prevotella sp. | reverse complement strand
CGCTTTTGGATTCGGTTTCCGATGTGGCTTTTTAGGCTTGTTGCACATGGAGATAATACAAGAAAGGCTTGATCGTGAGTTTAATATGGATGTGATCACCACCGTGCCCAATGTTTCTTACTTGTGTTATGACAAGCAGGGTGGTGTGAAAGAGGTGCATAATCCTTCAGGACTGCCTGAAGTGACAATGATAGACCATATAGAGGAGCCCTACATCCGGGCATCTATCATCACAGCATCGGATTATATAGGTCCCATTATGACCCTGTGTTTGGACAAACGTGGTGAACTTATTGACCAGCAGTATGTAAGTGGCAATCGTGTAGAATTGCACTTTATGCTTCCGTTGGGTGAGATCGTTATTGACTTCTATGACAAGTTGAAAAGTATCTCAAAGGGATATGCCTCTTTTGATTATCACATAGATTCTTTCAGACCATCAAAGTTGGCAAAGTTGGATATATTGCTGAACGGAGAGCCCGTTGATGCCTTATCCACTTTAACTCATCAGGATAATGCCGTTACATTTGGAAGAAGAATGTGTGAAAAACTGAAGGAACTGATTCCAAGACAGCAGTTCGATATTGCCATTCAAGCTGCTATTGGGGCAAAGATTGTGGCGAGAGAAACAATCAAGTGCGTGCGTAAGGACGTAACAGCCAAGTGTTATGGTGGAGATGTTACCCGTAAGCGTAAGTTGCTGGAAAAACAGAAAAGGGGCAAGAAACGTATGAAACAGATAGGAAATGTGGAAGTGCCGCAAAAGGCGTTCTTGGCAGTTCTGAAACTGGATTAGCAAAAATATAAAAGTGATATAGGAGGAACGAGATGTTATCAACAACAGGAGTTACACCACGTGATGTGGCCCGTGAATTGGCGCGTAGATACAGTACCATGACACACGATGAACTGGATTTGCTGGAAAGTATTCTTGTGCCGATGAGGTATCAAAAGGGTGAGATATTACTGCGTGAAGGTGATGTGTGTCAAAATTTCTATTGGATTTTCAAGGGGTTGTTGCGCCAGTTCTATTTTAAAAATGGGAAGGAACTTACGGAGCACATGGCAATTGAGAATCACATGGTGATGTGTATTGAAAGCATCTTCAAAGAAGAGCCTACAAGGCTACAAATTATGGCATTGGAACCCACAATAGTGTATCTGTTGCCTCGTGCCCGCTTGGAGCAAGTGGCAATGAAAAGTGTAAATATTCAGATTCTGTATCGCAAGATGCTTGAAGAGTCCCTGATACAGAGTCAGATACATGCAGACATGCTACGCTTTGAAAGTGCCCCAGACAGATATGCGAAGCTTGTGAAACTGCAGCCGCAGTTGCTTACGCGTGCCCCGTTGGTGTATGTGGCAAACTACTTGCAAATGACCCCTGAGACTTTGAGCAGAGTGCGCACGGCAGCCTTGCTTGAAGGCAAGAAATCATAGAGAATTGAATCTTTCAATGAGTTTCTTTCGGTACATTCTTCCCACCTTGATGTAATCTATTTTGTCAAAGGGGGGATAGAGGTTGCATATATTGTTGTTGACTTCCAGTAGGTAGTTGATATTGATGATGTATTTTTGACTCACCTGTACAAATCGGTTGTCTATGGCAAGCAGTGTCTCGTTGTTGGCATTGCGTTTTAGTTTGATTGGTTCTTTTCTACATGCTACAACAACCTCCCACACACGTTGTTCATGATTGTATTGGAATAGGCCTATGTCTTTGAAGTGCACCAAGCGAAAATCTACCGTGTTGGTATAGAATAGAAGTTTTTCTTCGTTGCCGTTCTTCTCGATGGTCTCGTTTTGTTGGATGACCTCTAAACTGCTTATGTCTTCCTTTTTGTTGATGCGCGACAAAACGGTTTCAAGTTCTTTCTCGTCAAGAGGTTTCACCAGATAGTCAAAAGCGTTGTTTCTGAAAGAGGTGAGCATATAGTCTTTGTGTGCCGTGTACATCACAACATGGCAGGGCTTGTTTGCAATCTCTTTCATTTGTATCAGGAAGTCGATACCCGACATGTCAGGAAGTTCTATATCTAAAAACAGTATTTCTGGTTGAACTTCCTTGACTAATTTTAACCCAATATTCCCACTGCAGGCAGTACCGCACAAATCTATGTAATCATATTTTCCTAATTTTTTTGCCAGTACCAATGTGGCTGGTGTCTCATCATCGATGATCAATGCTTTCATATTCCTATTCAAAGTAATTATGGTTAGTAAACAGTAATTTTTAGCGCTATCAAGGCAATTCAATCTGATATGGAATGAAAATCTTGCTTGTACAGCCTAATATATTGCCATTGTCGGTTTCTATATTCTTAATTGTGAATCTCATTTTGTGATTCTCTTTGTTGTTTTTGTTAATCAAGGCAATTGTATTCCTTATGATCGTCAGCCCTATTCCGCCATTCTGCTCCTCTATGTTTCTGATGTCAAAGCCCACACCATTATCTGCTACAGTGACGCACACTCCATTGAGTTCATTCGATATGTCAATGTGAAGTATTTTTTCTCCAGGCTTGGCTTTTAGTCCATGTTTGATGGCATTTTCTGTAAGTATTTGCAAGAACATTGACGGAATTTTGATTTCCTCAATATTGATATCCTTCTCAATGGTTACGGTATAGGCGAAATCTTCGCCCAACAGGTTGCGTTCCAGTTTTACATAATCAGAAACGAAGTCCAGCTCTTTTTTCATGGATACGTAAGTTTCTGTGATCATGTCCAGATTTTGGCGGATAATGTTTGAGAGGTTGATAAGCATTTCATCCTCTTCCTGACTTTTCTTTCCTATCTTAGAGTTGAGTAAGTTAAATATAAAGTGTGGAGAAATTCTGTGACGAATATTCTCAAGTTTAAGATTCATGAAATTGATGCGGTCTTGAAGCTTTCTTCGATGGATGTAGAATGTAAAATAAATGATGATGCCTAAGAGTAAAGTGATGAGACAGGCAAATGCCCACAGGGTTACTCTTGCTTGCTCCAACTCAATACCCTGCTTTTCAAGTTCTATTTGGTGATGCAGTCTGAGCGTATCCTCTGTAAATCTCTGCATGATCTCTGCGATACGCATCTTCTGCTTGTAGTTCTCTGTAGAGTCTGAGAAAACTTTCCATTGTTTGCTTGCGTGGTAGGCGGTTTTGTAGTCGCCTATGGCTTGGTAATACTCGTCAAGATACTTGTTTCTGATGCCTTGGATATTGCTTTCCAAAAGAGTGCCTTTCTCTTCATTTTCGAGAATTTTGGGAATTATGCCATATTGTCTTTTGTGTGTGGCAATGGCAATGCGTATAGAGTTAGCATAGTGCATTCCATCGTAAATGTGGTGCTTGACGAAGAATGGTTCTGATGCGTTGAGAAAATATAATGCACTGTCAATCATTTGCTTGTTCAGATATACGTCAGCTAAGTTTATCTGACATGTAGCCATCGGACTGCCCTCACATCCTCCGTTGTTTATCAAGTATTCACGCAGTCTGTGAAATATTTTTAAGGCATTGTCATAGTCTCCGGAGAAATAATAGAGGTTGCCGTAATTGTTGAGAAGGTATGATTGTAGTGAGGGTGGCAGCTGCTGTATCCTTTGCTCACTCATGGCATAATAATGCTTGGCAGCAGAATAGTCTCCCATCGCAGTGTAAATCTGCCCCAAACCTACATAGATTTTGGCGGCTTTCGCTGGTGATATCTGAAGAGAGTCTGCCAAAAATAGCGCTTTTCTGTACCACATTGTAGCGTTGGGCAAGTCTTTCGCAAAGATATAAGCATCTGCCAGGTTTGCTGCGATGAGGGGCAGATTGTCTATGAAGTCGCTGTGGAATGTGTTATGAAAAGCGTTTAGATAACCTTGGATGGTTTCTTGATGATTGGTCCGATAGATATGATACACAGATGCAATGATGCTCCTGTCTCTTATACACTCTGACGCTGCCGACGATATGCAGTGTGTAGATCTCG
>CALZNR010000192.1 GCA_945827565.1 uncultured Prevotella sp. | reverse complement strand
GTGTTAACATTGACTTGACACGTACGCCCTACCCCATTGCATTGGGAACACGTCATCCGCTTACCATCATCACCAACGAGATAATTGACATCTTTTCTCGTATGGGATTCATATTGGCTGACGGACCAGAAGTGGAAGACGACCTGCACGTGTTCACCAAGATGAATTTTGCTGCTGACCATCCTGCTCGAGATATGCAGGATACTTTCTTCGTGTCTAAACATCCCAATGACGTAACCAAAAACATCTTGCTGCGTTCGCACACCAGTAGCGTACAAGCACGTGTGATGGAGACCACTGAACCGCCTATCCGTATCATTTGTCCCGGTAGAGTTTATCGAAACGAAGCTATCACTGCACGTGCTCATTGCTTCTTCCATCAGGTAGAAGGTCTGTATATCGACAAGAATGTGTCTTTCACTGATTTGAAGCAGGTGCTGCTGTCTTTCGCACGTGAAATGTTTGGTGCAGATACCCAAATTCGCCTTCGTCCCAGTTACTTCCCATTTACAGAACCAAGTGCAGAGATGGACATCTCATGCCATATCTGCAATGGCAAAGGTTGCGGATTCTGCAAACATACCGGCTGGGTGGAGATTTTAGGATGCGGAATGGTGGATCCTAATGTTTTGGAACAATGCGGAATAGACAGCACTGTGTATAGCGGGTACGCATTTGGTATGGGAGTGGAGCGAATCACTAACCTGAAATACAGAGTGAACGACTTGAGACTGTTCTCTGAAAATGACGTACGTTTCTTGGATGAGTTTATCGCAGCCAACTAACCCTAATCTCATACAGAAAACATCATATACACTTACGCCCCATGCGAATTGACATTATCACTGTATTGCCTGAGATGATTGAGGGATTCATACAAGAATCCATTTTGGCACGTGCCCAAAAGAAAGAACTTGCAGAAATTCATTTGCACAATCTTAGGGACTATACATTGGATAAATGGCGCAGGGTTGACGACTATCCTTATGGAGGCTTTGCGGGTATGGTGATGCAATGTGAACCCATTGACCGTTGCATCACCACACTCAAGGAATCAAGAAACTACGATGATGTCATTTATACATCGCCCGATGGAGAGAAGTTTTCTCAGCCCATTGCCAATGAGTTGTCTCTGAAAGAGAATCTCATTATACTTTGCGGGCACTACAAGGGCATTGACCATCGCATAAGAGAACATCTCATTACACGAGAAATAAGCATTGGCGACTATGTACTTACAGGCGGTGAATTGGCTGCTGCCGTAATGACAGATGCTATTGTGCGTGTGATCCCAGGTGTTATCGGCGATGAACAGAGTGCCTTGTCTGACTGCTTTCAAGACGGATTGCTCTCTGCTCCCATCTACACGCGTCCTGTGGAATACAAAGGATGGAAGGTTCCCGAAATACTTCTCAGTGGCAACGAGGCCAAAATCAAACAGTGGGAACTGGATCAGGCAATGGAGCGCACACGCCAGTTAAGGCCCGACCTGCTGGACTGAAGCATGTAAGGTGAATTCCGAAGATTATCGCAATAGGTTGCGGCAATAGCATTCGCCCAACTCAAACCCTTCTTGATAAAGACGCTCCAGTTTTTCGGGATTTTTTTCTATTCTATCTACCTCCATGGGCTTCAGAGGACGAATACATGTAACTCTCCCCTCTTCTTCCATCCGCTCCAAAAAATCCAACTGTGCATTGTAACAGGCTATGCGACGGCTCAGAGCCACACGCAGGCGGGGGTAATTCTTATACACAAATGCAGGAATCTTGCGATCCTTACCATGATTGCGATAACCTTTGTTTCTTGTTGCCACCACGACAGCATGTTGAAATCCTTGATCAAATGCCCGCTGCACAGGAATACTATCCACTATCCCGCCATCCAGCATAGGCACTCCATCTACTTTTACTATGGGCGTAACGTATGGCAAACTACTGCTTGCCCTTACAATATCAAGTAGTCTTTGCCGATTGCCAGAGTGCTCGCACAGATATTCAGCTCTTCCTGTACTGCAGTTTGTGGTCACCATCTCAAACGTACAGAAGTTTTCAAAATATGTATCATAGTCGTATGGAACCAAATTGTTTGGGAACCTGTCATATAGCAGTTCCGGATCAAAGATACAGCCATGGGTCAAAAGATGACGAATTCCCAAATAATCGTATTTAATCAGCATGTCAATATTGGAAAAGCGAGCTCTTCGGGGCTGATGACTGGCATACGACAACCCGTTGCAAGCGCCAGCCGATACTGCCACCACGTATTTGAAATAAACCTCGTATTTCATAAAGGCATCCAATACGCCACTCGTAAATACGCCACGCATTCCTCCTCCCTCCAAGACAAGTGCACTATTTCTGATTATTTCCACGACAACCTCATATTTTTTTGCAAAGATACACTATTTATGCAAAAAAACACTATCTTTGCATAGGATAAACGGTGTCTCAGCAATGCTATTGACAAAATGGTTTCATCAAAAGCATACATTTGACATATAGTTCTCCTGTTTTTGAATGAACACAAGTCTTCGCCGAGATAACAACACAACACATCACACTAAACGATTAAGTCACTATGTTTGAAACGAACACTTACATCCAGCGCCGCAACAGATTGAAGAGTCTGGTCAAGAGCGGTATTCTGCTCTTCTTTGGAAACAATGAGAGCCCTGCTAACTATCCCGCCAATGCCTATTCGCCATTCCGGCAGGATAGTTCGTTCATCTATTTCTTCGGAATACACAGAGACGGACTTGTTGGAATGATTGATATTGACAACAACACGGAAACAATATTCGGAGATGACATCGACATAGAAGACATTGTGTGGTATGGAGGCGTAGATAGTGTTGAGCAATTGGCAAAAAGCGTAGGTATTACAAACACAGCGCCTATGGCTACACTTGCATCAACATGTGAACAGGCTATCAAGCAGAGCAGAACCATCCACTTTCTGCCTCCCTATCGCCATGATACCATGATCCAGATATTCGACCTGCTGAATATCCATCCTAAAGAGCAGCGCAGCAAAGCATCACTCGAACTTATCAATGCCGTGGTAGCGCTGAGAAGCGCCAAGGACTCTGAAGAGATTGAGGCTATCGAAAAAGCATGTCATGTAGGTTATCTCATGCACACCACCGCTATGAAGCTCATTAAACCTGGAGTAACAGAGAGATATGTTGCAGGACAAGTTGATGGCATTGCTCGCTCGTATGCCCAAGGTGTAAGTTTTGCCACGATATTCAGCCAGCATGGAGAGATTATGCACGGTGCGCCCTCTAATGCGACACTCCAAGATGGAAGATTGGTGCTATGCGATGCAGGATGCGAGTTAGACGACTACTGCTCTGACAACACCCGCACTATGCCTGTAAACGGTAAATTCACACAACATCAGTTGGAGATATATAGCATTGTGGAGGCTTGTCACGACTATGTGCTTGAAGTTGCAAAACCTGGCGTGAGATATTTTGACGTGCACATGGGGATGTGCAAGTTGATGACCGACCGTCTCAAGGAACTGGGACTGATGAAGGGCGACACTGAAGAGGCCGTTCGTGCTGGCGCACATGCCATGTTCTTACCTCATGGACTGGGACATATGATGGGCATGGATGTCCACGATATGGAAGGACTGGGACAAATACATGTGGGCTTTGACAAAGAGACACGCCCCATACTCGACCAATTTGGAACCAACTGCCTGAGAATGGGCAGACGCTTGGAGAAGGGATTTGTACTTACAGATGAGCCCGGCATCTATTTCATACCCGATCTCATTGACAACTGGAAGGCATCTAATCATTGTGCTGAGTATCTCAATTTCGACCTTCTTGAATCCTACAAAGATTTTGGAGGTATCAGAATTGAAGACGACATACTTATCACTGACGATGGCTGTCGCTTCTTGGGAAAGGAAAGAATCCCCTATCATCCCAAAGATGTGGAGGACTACATGGCAGCAAACCGCATGTAGTTTTC
>CALZNR010000191.1 GCA_945827565.1 uncultured Prevotella sp. | reverse complement strand
AGTTTGGCGTTAACATCCCCGACGACAAAGCAGAGAAGATTGCCACTGTAGGTGACGCTATTGCTTACATCGAGGAGAACACAAAATAAATTTATTTTTCTTGATTACGGATTGCGCTTTACAGCAAACAATAAACGGAGTTCGTAAATAGAGATACGGGCTACTGGTTACAGCAGGAGCATCAGGGCATTGCTCAGGGTGCATAGACACTGTAATCGGTAGTCCGTATTCTTTAACTGTAAAGCGCTTTCCCATTTTCATCATTTTTTATCATGGAATTAAAAAGAGTTGTAGTAACGGGACTTGGTGCCGTTACTCCTGTGGGCAACACCCCCGAAGAAACGTGGAACAACCTGATCAACGGCGTCAGTGGCGCCGGTCCCCTCACCTTGTTCGACGCTTCCAAATTCAAGACACAGTTTGCCTGCGAAGTAAAGAACCTGAACTTCAACGACTATCTCGACCGTAAAGAGGCACGTAAGATGGACCGCTACACACAGTTGGCACTGGTTTCTGCCATCCAGGCTGTGAAAGACAGCGGCGTTGATCTTGACACCCTCGACAAAACCCGTGTGGGTGTGGTGTTCGGCGTGGGCATCGGCGGTATCAAAACCTTCGAAGACGAGGTGGTTTACTACGGACTGCACAAGGAAGATGGTCCTAAGTTCAACCCCTTCTTCATCCCCAAGATGATTTCGGACATCGCTGCCGGTCAGATTTCTATCCTCTACGGCTTCAATGGTCCCAACTATGCCACCACATCGGCATGCGCCTCTTCAAGCAACGCTCTGGCAGACGCCTTCAACCTCATTCGCTTGGGCAAGGCCAATATGATAGTAAGCGGCGGTGCAGAGGCTGCTCTCTGCGCTTGCGGTGTGGGCGGATTCAATGCCATGCACGCACTCTCTACCCGCAACGACGACCCTCAGGGAGCCTCACGCCCCTTCAGCGCCAGTCGTGACGGATTTGTGATGGGCGAAGGAGCTGGCTGCCTCATCCTGGAGGAACTGGAGCATGCCAAGGCACGCGGTGCCAAGATCTACGCCGAAATGGTGGGAGAAGGCATGAGCGCCGACGCACACCACATCACCGCTTCACACCCCGAAGGACTGGGTGCCAAACTGGTGATGCAGCGCGCACTGGAAGATGCCAACATGAAGCCCGAGGATATCGACTATATCAACGTGCACGGCACATCCACACACGTGGGAGATATCTCTGAGGCAAAGGCCATCAAACAGGTATTCGGCGAGGCTGCCTACAAACTGAACATCAGTTCCACCAAGTCAATGACAGGTCACCTGCTGGGTGCTGCCGGCGCCGTAGAGGCTATGGCTGCCGTGCTGGCTGTGAAGAACGATATCGTGCCTCCCACCATCAACCACGATGAGAACGACCGCGACGAAGAGATTGACTACAATCTCAACTTCACTTTCAACACCGCACAGAAGCGCGAAGTGCGTGCTGCCATGAGCAACACCTTTGGCTTTGGCGGACACAACGCTTGCGTGATTTTCAAGAAGTATGCTGAATAACAGTAATATCATCGACAGAATCAAGCTCCCTTTCCGTAAGGAGAAGGAGCTTTTTTCTTCACTCTATAACATAACAGGCTTCTATCCCCGCAACATCAGCTATTACAAGCTGGCACTGATGCACAAGAGCATGACCAGAAAGATGCCCAAGAGCAAGACACTGAACAACGAGCGATTGGAGTTTCTGGGTGATGCCATCCTTGACGCAGTGGTGGGAGATATCGTTTATCGCCACTTTGAAGGCAAGCGCGAGGGCTTTCTCACCAACACCAGAAGCAAACTGGTGCAGCGCGAAACACTGAACAAACTGGCACAGGAGATGGGCATCATGGAACTGATTCGTTCCAACACCCACACCCAGGCACACAACAACTACATGGGAGGCAACGCCTTCGAGGCACTGGTGGGCGCCATCTATCTGGACCGCGGCTACAACGCCTGCATGAAGTTTATGCAAAACCGCATCCTGGCGCGCATCATCAACCTGGACAAGGTGGCCTACAAGGAGGTGAACTTCAAGAGCAAACTGATAGAGTGGTGCCAGAAAAACAGGGTACGCCTGGAATACAAGCAGGTGGAGCAAAACGTGGACAAGAGCGGAAGCCCCATGTTTGTGTATCAGGTGATGATAGAAGGTATTGAGGGATGCACGGGCAAAGGCTACTCCAAGAAGGAAAGTCAGCAGCTGGCATCACAAGACACCCTGAAACGCCTGCGCCGCGAACCACAGTTTATCGATGCCGTGTTTGCCGCCAAGACAGAGCGCACCAAAATGGAAGAGATGCCGGTGATGAATGTCCCCGACCCAGAACTGGGCAGCGACATAGTGATCATCGGCGACGACACCGACAAACCCGCAGTGGCAGAAACAGCCGTGAGCACCGCAGCGGCAGACTGCAACCCACATGCCGCCACCGAGGAACCACAGAAGGGCAACACCGCCAATGAGGCAACACCCACTGCTCCCAAGGAGAAGCGCACCGGCAGGAAAAACACCAACACAGTAGCAGCAAAGGATGAAAACAAGGCAGGGACAGCAGAGACCAACGATGAGTTCGACCTCTCTGACCTTACCCTGCAACCCAAAACACTGTCAAAGGAAGACATCATCAACGCTGCTGAAGAAGAAGCCTACGCATAACATTAGCCATGTCAATCACACAGATTGTAAGAAACGTATTTACAGGCAGAATGAAGACATGGGAGCGCTATGCCACCCATGCCGAAGAGATGCAACAGCAGGCACTGAGCTCGCTGCTGCATGCTGCCAAAGACACTGAGTATGGCAGAAAGCACCTCTTTGCCAACTGCCACAACTACGACACCTTTGCACACCATGTGCCTGTAAATACCTACGAGGAACTGAAAGAAGACATCGACCGCATGCGCCATGGCGAGAAAGATGTGCTATGGAAGGGTGTGGTAAGATGGTATGCCAAGTCGTCGGGCACCACCAACGACAAGAGCAAGTTTATACCCGTGAGTGCACAAGGACTGAAAAACCTGCACTACCGAGGCGGACAGGATGCCGTGGCACTGTATCTGCGCAACAATCCCAAAAGCCGCCTCTTCGACGGCAGAAGCCTGATACTGGGAGGCAGCCACTCACCCAACTATAATGTGGCAAACTCACTGGTGGGCGACCTCAGCGCCATACTCATCGAAAACATCAATCCGCTGGCAAACATGGTGAGAGTGCCCAAAAAGCAGACTGCACTCATCAGCGATTTTGAACTCAAACGCGAACGCATCGCACAGGAAACACTGCACAAAAACATTACCAACATCAGTGGAGTGCCCTCGTGGATGCTCTCTGTGCTCACACGCGTGATGGAACTCTCGGGAAAGAACCACCTGGAAGAGGTGTGGCCCAATATCGAGGTGTTCTTCCACGGAGGAGTGGCATTCACACCCTATCGCACGCAGTACAACCAACTCATCACCTCGCCCAACATGCACTACATGGAGACCTATAATGCCAGCGAGGGCTTCTTCGGACTGCAAGACGACCCCACTGACAAAGCCATGTCGCTGCTCATCGACTACGGCGTGTTCTACGAGTTCATACCCATGGACGAGTTTGGCACCCCCAACCCCAGCATCGTGCCCCTGTGGGGCGTGGAGAAGGGACGCAACTATGCCATGGTCATCTCTACCTCGTGCGGACTGTGGCGCTACATCCTGGGCGACACCGTGAGCTTCACCAGCATCCGTCCCTATAAGTTTACCATCACAGGCAGAACCAAGCACTTTATCAATGCCTTCGGCGAAGAACTCATAGTGGATAATGCCGAACAGGGACTGGCATACGCCTGTAAGGAAACGGGAGCAGAAGTGCTGGAATATACCGCCGCACCCGTGTTTATGGACAACAACGCCAAGTGCCGCCACCAGTGGCTCATAGAGTTCTCTACCTGTCTCTTATACACATCTGACGCTGCCGACGATATGCAGTGTGT
>CALZNR010000190.1 GCA_945827565.1 uncultured Prevotella sp. | reverse complement strand
GTCCATAGGATGTTCTCCATGTCAAAGTCGGCGGTGGTGTGTATGGCATGCAGCAACGCCCATTTCTTGTCGAGGGGAATATCGGGATGCTTCAACTCCTTGGCAATGGTGGCAAAACTCTCCATCATAATGGCTTGTCCCATGCACTTGGCTTCTTTTTCCTCTTCCTGGTTGTAATAGCCTCGTGGGGTGATGATGTGGTTGTGCCACTGATAGGTCTGACTGTTGCCTATGAGCACTATGGTGAGCATGTCAATCTGATGTGGGTCCAGTGCTCCCAAGGTGGTGATGCTCACCTGCTGTCCGTCGCGCCCCGCCTGTCGCACTATGCCCACTGGCGTGCCTGCCTCTCTGTGTTGCAAAAACAGTTCTTTGAGTCGGTGCAACTGCCAGTAGCGGTTGACACTGCGGGGGTTGTAGATGGCAGTTACAAAATCACTGTAGGCGGCAGCCTTGATGCGTCGCTCTATCTTTTCCCATGGTGTGAGGAGGTCGCTCAGAGAGATGACGCAGAAATCGTGGCTCACGGGCGAACCTAAAAGGGCAGCAGCCTTTTGGAAGGCACTGATACCCGGAATCACTCTCAGTTCTACATCGCTCTGCCGCTCTTTCTTCATCTCGTAGGCAAGGGGTGCCATACCGTAGATGCTTGCATCTCCTGAACTGATGAGGCACACACGCTTGCCACTTTCTGCCAGTTCAAAGGCCTGTGCCACACGTGCCATCTCCTGTTTCATGCCATTGCATACCGTCTCCACATCGCTGCGCAGGTATTGGCGTACAAAGGGGAGATACATACTGTAGCCCACCACCACATCGCATTGCTGCAAAGCCTCTACAGCGTTGAGTGTAATGTCGTGGGATATGCCGGGACCAATGCCTACTATTGTGATTTCTTTCATTGTGATAGGGTGTTATGTTGCTTATTCTGTTGTATGCTCTGTTGCTTGTGCATGCTTGCCTTGCGGTTCGCTCAGCTTGTTCAGCAGTTCTTCAATGCTGTGTGTGGTGTGGTTGCCTATGACAAAGGCATCTTCGAGCACTGTGATGCGTACGCTGCACAGGGGGTCGTGGGTCAGGAAATAGCCATTGCGCTCCAGCGCTTTTCTTACCATGTTGTATCGCTTGCCGCTACCGCTCACAAAGGCAGGATGCTGCAGGGCGTTTTCTATTCTGAATAGCCCCAACTCATGGTCAAAGACCACTCCGTCGTGTTCAAAAAAACTGCTCATGTCGCCAGATAGCGAGAGGTCTTCAGGAGTGCCCACACGCAGCCCCTTCTCTTTGTTCATCAGCCACACGCTGTCGGCTATCTGCAACGCCAGTTCCAAATCGTGTGTTGACAGGAAGATGGTTTTATTCTTCTTGCGCGACAGCTGTTGCAGCAGCTGCATGATCTCTACCTTGCTGGGGTAGTCGAGGAAGGCTGTCGGCTCATCCAGAATGATAATGGGGGTTTCTTGTGCCAGTGCTTTGGCTATCATCACTTTCTGTCGCTCTCCGTCGCTCAGTGTCTGCATCAGACGTCCGCGCAGATGCTCTATGTCCACCAATGCTATCACCTCGTTGATGATGTGGCGGTCGGCTTCTGACAGTCGTCCCCAAAAGCCTGTATATGGACTTCGCCCCATGCCCACCAGTTCCTCCATGGTCATGTCGTTGAGATGCAGTCGGTCGGTGAGCACAATGCTGATTACTTTGGAGAGTTCTTGTTCGGTATAGTTTTTCAGCGATTTCCCCTCCACGATGATATCTCCTGCCAGGGTGGGCTGAAAGGCGCAGAGTGTTCGCAGCAAGGTGGATTTTCCGGCACCGTTGGGTCCCAACAAGCAGGTGAGCCTGCCCCTGTGGAGCTTGCCGTTGATGCCGCTTGTCACCACTATATCTCTGTGCTTGGTGTGGTAGCCGGTGGTCAGGTTGCGTACCTCTATGCTTGTGTTCTCGTTCATATTGCTGCCTTTTTCTTGTTGAACAATACCCATATCACCACGGGTGCTCCCACCAAAGCTGTCACCGAGTTGACGGGCAGCGCTCCCTCAAAGCCGGGCAGACGGGCGATGATGTTGCACGCCAATGCCAGGGCGGCACCTGTGAGCAGTGATGCTGGTATGAGCGTGCTGTGGTTAGAGGTGCGGTACAAACCTCTACAGATGTGTGGCACCGCCAGTCCCAAGAATACGATGGGACCGCAGTAGGCGGTTACGACAGCCACCAGGATGCCTGCATAGGTGATGACCGTGAGGCGTGCACGCTTGATGTTGAGCCCCAAGTTGCGGGCATAGGAGTCGCCCAGCAGCAGTAGGTTGAGTGTTTTTGAAAGCAGACAGGTGAAGGGAGCTGTCAGCAGCATCAGTGTTACAAACACGTAGGTCTGATTGCCCGATACACGGGAGAAACTGCCCAGTCCCCATATCACGTATGCACGGATGTCTTCCTCACTGCTGAAGAATTTGAGCACACCGATGACGGCGGTGGCGATATAGCCTATCATCACCCCCATAATCAGGAGCGAAACGGTGCCCTTGATCTTGAGTGATATGTAGGCAATGAGTGCCATCACCAATAGCGAACCGCAGATGGCAGAAAGGGTAACGGTGATTTCACCGATGATGCCCAGTTTGCTCAGTGCCACTCCGCCAATGCTGCCAGAGAGCAGGATGACAAAAGCCACTCCAAGACTGGCTCCCGAACTAATGCCCAGTACTGAAGGACCAGCCAGCGGGTTGCGAAACACCGTTTGCATCATCAGTCCGCTCACTGCCAGACCAGCACCTGCCACCACAGAGGTGAGTGCCTGTGGCAGGCGCGACTTCAGCAGAATGGTGCGCCATATCTCGTTTTCCTGTTCGGTGCCGCTGAGGATATGGATCACCGAGCGTAGGGGGATATCAATGGAACCCAGCGTCAGGTTGAGCGCAAAGAGCAATAGCACGCTCAGTACCAGCAGCATGGTCAGTATGGAGGTGGTGCATCGTTTCATTTCAGCAGATGGTAATAAGAGGGCTTGTGCTGTGGCAGTATCTCAGGATGGAATATGTGAATCAAGTCTGCAAGCACCACTTCTGGCTCCACCGGCATTGATTCGTAGAAGGGCACCTGCTTCATGTTGCAGTATATCACTCCGTGGTTCTTCCATGCGTCAAAGTCGGTGTATCGCTTGTCTTGTGCCTCTAAGATGTTGTAGCCAAAATCTCCTGCATAGCTGTTTACAATGCGCCAGTAGCGTGCGTGCACGGCTTGTGAGTAAACGGTTTCGTAGTCCAGCGTCACTCCTCCTGATGCCGTATTGTCTTTCAGAAAGTATTCGGCACCGGCATCTTTGAACATTTGGGCAAGAAAGCTTTTCCCGCCCACGGCATACCAGTTGCCCCCGCGCATCTCTCCGCTGAATACGGTGGGGCGCACCTTCACAGTGTCTGTCATGGCTTTCAGCTCGTTGTATCTCTTCTCAATGCCTGCGTAGAGGCTGTTGGCTTTGGCTTCTTCTCCAATGAGCAGCCCTATCACCTTTATCCATTCTGCCTGTCCCAATGGGGTCAGTTCCTTATACCCCAAGTGGGGCATCAGGGTGATGCCCGTATTTTTGAGGGCGTCATAACCGCCACGCTTGAAGGGAGAGATAAGGATGAGGTCGGGATTGATAGACAGGATCACTTCGTTGTCAAAGTTGCCCTCAATACCTATCTTGTGTGTTTTCCCCTCTTTCAGTTGCTGGTTTAGGGCGGTGTTGTGCAGATGACGTGTGTTGGTGATACCCACTACATGGTTGGTGGCACCGAGTTTGATGAAGTTAGACAACTGCAGTGAGGTCATGCACACCGCACTTTTGATGGGAACGTGGATGCGGGTATATCCCTGTGGCACGTCGGCATGGCTGCTTGATGGGCACAGCGCATAGTGGAACGACTCTTTTTCAGCATTTTCCGGGTCATGGATGTCCAGCAGCACGGTGCCTTCTTCTGTGTATCTCACCTCAAAGCCCTTGGCATGTGTGGGCACTATCG
>CALZNR010000189.1 GCA_945827565.1 uncultured Prevotella sp. | reverse complement strand
CTTCGGTCCTGCTGGTTTGATGGGCACAGCGGCTCCTTGTACCAGTGTAAAGGCGGGGGTGCGCTCTTGCACTTTGGCTTTGGCCGCCTGATATTGTGTCATCAGCGTGGTATAGGTATTGTACTTCAGTTGCATGTCGTTCTCCAGATCGTTTCGCTTCGCTCTGTAACTCTCAAGTGTCACGTTCATGTTGGCATCGGCATAACTGCCATACAGACGGCGGGCCTGCTCATAGTCTGCTTTCGCCTCGTCCACAAGTTTCTTGTAGTATTGTTCGTCAATGCGCGACTTGTTGGTACGATAGTTGGTGATGAATGTTTGCAGGCGCTCTTTCACAGAGTCTGCAAGATTTTTGCAGATGAGTGGATCTTGTGCCTTTACTGCGATGGAAATGACTGCGGTTTTTTTGTCAACGCTGATACTCACGTTGCCACGTATTGCACCGCACACATCGTCTTGTTTTTTCGACAGAAAATATGGATCCAGCTTGCCACCCTTTCCTTCCTTCTCCTTAGTGGCAAAAAGTTTCTTTATCCATCCTGTGCCATACGACCAAAATGGCTTTTTCTGATGTTTTGTGAGATAGTCATAGTAGTTGCAGTCAATATCTCCCTCCAGACTCTTTACTCTTATGTCAAACAGATTCACCACAAAGCCATTGTCTTCCATCAAGTCAGGATATAGCAATGGATTGATGGCATCGGTGGTCTCCATGGAACCTAAATCGATACCAAAGGAAGATGCCAACGAACCTAACGTGCCGCCCAAACCCGAACCGCCTGCTATTTCCGGAGCCAAGCTCAGACTTGAAGAGTAGTATCTTGGCAGGCATAGGATATAGGCAGATGACACGATGAATGTGATGGGCAGTACTTTGTAGAACAGTCTGCGCTTCGACCATATTTTTCTGATGATGACCCTTAGGTCTATCACTTCCATTTCTGTCTTTTCTTCCATTTCTTTCTTCTTTTATCGTTTTCAGATGGAGTGGGGGCTTATTTTATAATGTTCACCAAGGTGGCAATCATGGTGGCGATAGAGGCAGTGCCTGATGCCAGCGCAATGGTTTCGGTGGTGGTCATCTTGTTCATGGTCTTGGCTGGAACCACAATCTCGCAACCGGGCTGTACTTTGGTACTGCCATTTACTTTTGCCACGTCGCCGTTCATATAGATAATGTAGGTTTGGTTTTTCTTGGCCTGATTGCTGTAACCACCAGCTTGGTTGATGTAGTATTTTACCTTTTTCCCGTTCTGAAATCCTACGGTGTTGGGATACATCACCTCTCCGTTTATCTTCACTGTACCGTTGTACAGCGGCACAATAAGGCGGTCACCCTCGCGCAACACCAGGTCGGCATCGCTGCCGGGTTTGGCAAGTGCCTTTTCCAGTTCAATACCTACGGGATAGGTTTCGGGAATCTCGTACTTGTAGTTGTCGGCAGACATCTTGAGGTCGGCAGTGGAGCGTCCACTCTTCAAGGCTTGTGCTATCAGAACTTGCTCTTTCTGTTCACGCTGCATCTTTGCCACCTCTTCCATGCGCTTACGTTCCATCTCTGTCACCTTTCTCAGCAAGCGAGCTCCTTTGACGTATGCCATGTTGGTCACTCCGCCAGCTCTTTTTATCAGGTCACTCAGGCGTTCGTCTTTCTTCGACAGGGTGTATGTGCCACTGAAGAGCACCTCGCCTTCAACGGTTATGTTCTGCTGCTCCTGATATCCCGGACTCTTGCGTACATATACCTCATCGAAGGGCATCAGTGTAAAGGTGCTGTCGCCGTCTATCTTGTAGTCCTCGCTGAGAGTGAAGGTGAACACGTGGGACAGTGTGTCGGTAGAGGTGGTTGCGTTGTTGATAACAATGCGTCGAGCCACATCCACTTTCACCAGTGAAGCCGACTCAGTGAGCCCTCCAGCCTGAAGAACAAAGTCTTCCAGTGTTTCTTTTTCTGCATATTGATACACACCAGGGTACATCACTTCACCGTGAATGGTGATGGTTTGGGCTGCTGTTAGTTCTTTTCTGCTTGCCACATACAGCACATCCTCGCTCTTCAATGGAATATCGGCTGCCGTGCCTTCCATGATGGCCTTCAGATCAACAGAAATTACCTCCAGTGTTCTGTCTGCTTTCAGGCGATGGATGATGGCTCGTGTTTGGATAGCATCCTCTGTCGGTCCTTCAGCACGTTCTATCAGTGTGCGCACGCTGTTCAATGTTCCATCCAGTTGATACATGCCCGGACGAAACACAGCACCGCGAACCTCTGCCATGTTGGCGTAGCGTGCCAATACCGAGTCAACACTCACAGAGTCTTCGTCGTTTAGCTTGAAACTGCTCATGTCAAACTCTTCCACGTGATAGGCGGAGTAGGCTGCGCCGCTTTTTCTAAACAGTTTTATAGCCTTTTTGTAGGCATCGCCCTTGAACCCGCCTGCATAGTCAATCAGCGTTTTTACACTCTCGCTGTTCTTCATTTCATAGAACATGGGGCGTTTCACTTTGCCTGTGATTTTTACCAAACAATCGTATGGACTAACCACAATGACGTCGTTGTCTGCCAATTTGATGTTTCCTTTCAGTTTTCCGTTGAGAATATAATCGTAGATGTCAACGGTGCTCACCAACTTGTTTTTGCGATACACCTTGATGTTACGCAGCGTTCCTATATCGTTGGTGCCTCCCGCCATATACAGTGCGTGAAAAACGGTGGCAAAGGCAGATAGGGTGTAAGAGCCCGGAAACTCCACCTCGCCCATCACATTCACCATGATGGTCTTTGTCTGTCCCACGGTGAGCCTGATTTTTGAACTGCTGTATCTGGCGCCCAGAGTAGATTTTAGTTTCTTATTTGCCTGTGCCACAGTGAGTCCTCCCACTTCTACGGGTCCAAAACCTTCTATCTGTATTGTGCCGTCGGGCGTCACTGTGCTCTCAAAGTTTTCCTGTGAAGCTCCCCATACATCCACAAACACCACATCTCCGGCTCCCAACCTGTAGTCTTGAGGAGTAGCGATGTTCATGTTGGGTTCAAAGCTCAGTTCCTTGTTGTTGAAGATGTCTCTACCAAAGACTTGCTTGCTCTTGTCTTTCTTTTCTGCCAGCCTGTCCAGATACTCCTGTTCATATATTTCGGCAGAGTCGGGCATGAAGGAACTCAGTTCCTTTCGCATCATGTACTGGTCTGCGGTTTCCTGGTCCTTGCGGGTTACAAAGCGCTTTTTCCTTATTTCCTCATCCTCTTTCAGTTGGTAGTTTTGGGCTCTTACAGCCTGCTCCTCCTTCAGTTTGCTGTTGTTGGTGCGTAGTCTGCCGTTGGTCTTCTCTTTACCTGTCACATCCACTATGCCCATGCCGCTCTTGCCGTTCTGTTTTTCATATTTCTCTTTGAGGCGCCTTATCTGGTCAATGGTTACTCCTTTTTGCATGAGTTTAGTCACAATCTGTGCCTGCGTCGAACCCTTGCTTTGTTCTTCGGTGACAAACTTGATGATCTGTGAATCACTCATAGACTGGGCCAAGATGGTGCCTGAATATGCCAAGCACACAGCAATGACGGCAAGTATTTTTTTTGTTGAAATCATGTGATGTAAGTCAGTAATTGTAAAATGTTGCTAATTATAGAACCCCAAAAGGTCAAAATTATTGCAAAGTTAAGCTTTTTTGTACAAAAACAGTGGGTAAATCCAAAGAAATACTTACCTTTGCATCGCTTTGTTACCAAAGCCTGTTTATAATTTGGGGTTGACTGGATTTGACAGCGGGTCGAGGTGATACGTAAGCATGCGGAGTGACGGCTGTAAACTCCATAATCCATTCGGTCAACAATTTAATTGGCGAAAACAATTACGCTCTCGCTGCCTAATCGAAGTACAGTAGATTACTGGCTTTATTCCGTCACCAGGTGATGGAACGAGACATCGCCCAAGGGATGTGGTTCCGAATCTTCTTGAACCGGCGGTGCAGGTAAATCGGAAATAGTCCTGTCTCTTATACACATCTCCGAGCCCACGAGACAGGCAGAAATC
>CALZNR010000188.1 GCA_945827565.1 uncultured Prevotella sp. | reverse complement strand
CTGGATGAGGCAAACACCTCGTTTGCGCAGGGCGGTGTGGCATCGGTGACCAACAGGGTTGTTGACAACTTTGACAAGCATATCGAGGACACCATGATTGCCGGTGACTATATCAGTGACCCGAAGGCCGTGGAACAGGTGGTGAGGAATGCTCCCCAGCAGATAGAAGAGTTGGCTGGATGGGGCGTGAATTTCGACCGGAAAGAGGATGGCACCTATGACTTGCATCGTGAGGGCGGTCACTCGGAGTTCAGAATACTGCATCATGCCGATGATACTGGTGCCGAGATACAGCGTGGACTGATGGAGGCTGTGCGCAGCAACCCCGATATCACTGTCAAGGAGAATCACTTTGCCGTAGAGATCATCACTCAGCATCATCTTGGCGCACGTGTCACCCGTCGCACCCCATACATATACTGCTATGGAGCCTATGTGCTCAATCCTGATACAGAGAAGGTAGATACCTATCTTGCCAAGGTTACGGTGATGTGTACTGGTGGCTGTGGAGCAGTGTATCAGAGTACCACCAATCCGGTGATAGCCACTGGCGATGGTGTGGCAATGGTGTATCGTGCCAAGGGCACAGTGGCAGATATGGAGTTTGTGCAGTTCCATCCCACGGCGCTCTATCATCCGGGAGAAACCCATCCCGCCTTCCTCATCACCGAGGCGATGCGTGGCTATGGCGGTGTGCTCCGTTTGCCCAATGGCAAATCGTTTATGGAGAAATATGACGAGCGACTTTCGCTGGCTCCCCGTGACATCGTGGCGCGTGCCATTGACAAGGAGATGAAGAAGCATGGAATAGACCATGTGTGCCTGGATGTGACCCATAAGGATGCAACGGAAACGAAGCATCACTTCCCCAATATATACACCAAGTGCAAGTCTATTGGCATAGACATCACCACCGACTACATCCCCGTGCGCCCTGCTGCCCACTATATGTGTGGAGGCATTAAGGTGGACTTGAACGGACAGTCGTCGATAGAGCGGCTCTATGCCTTGGGCGAGTGTTCGTGCACCGGATTGCATGGAGGCAACCGCCTGGCAAGCAACTCGCTGATAGAGGCAGTGGTATATGCCGACGCTGCTGCCAAACATTCTTTGGCACATGTGGATGAGTACGACTTCAACGAGAACGTGCCACAGTGGAACGATGAGGGAACCATGACCAATGAGGAGCAGGTGCTGATAACGCAGAGTGTGAAAGAGGTGGGGCAGATTATGTCGAACTATGTGGGTATAGTGCGCTCCGACCTGCGCCTGCACCGTGCGTGGAACCGTTTGGACATGCTTTATGAAGAAACGGAAAATCTGTTCAAACGTGTGAAGGCAAGCAAAGATATCTGCGAACTGCGCAACATGATCAATGTGGGTTATCTTATCACTCGCTGGGCCATAGAGCGCAAGGAATGTCGAGGTCTGCACTACACCACCGACTATCCCTTGCACGCCTACGACAAGAAATAAGGTAGGTTCTATCAATTAGCTTTGATGGGATTTTGTTCTATCTTTGAGCAGATTTATTGGTAAGGTCGCAGCAGCATAGCGAGCTATGGTGCAAGGACTTACAAATAAAGATACCGAAGAGAGGGCAAAAGACCGCAAAGGTAATTCAAAAAAAGAATTGTAATTAGTAGAACCTACCTTAAATAATCCTTCCCCACACTCCGCGCATCACCATCCACAGGTGCATCAGCAGGGTGTGGGGAAGTCCGTAATGGCATCTCATCACCTGAAATCTTTCTCTGAGCGATGCACGGTGGTGCACGGTGGTTTGTCCCTCTTCCATGTAGAGTGCCACAGTGAGGTGGGTGTTGGTGATAGGCAGATGCTGGCGGGCAGCCTCTTTCATCACACGGATGCACCAATCCACATCGGCAGAATAGCGGTAGTGAAGGTTGTAGGGCAGGCTGCGGGCAATGTCGGTGCGTGCGTAAAAGGCTTGATGGCACACCAGCATACCGTGACTGAAGGAGCGCCACGACAATCTTTCGGGGGGAGTGTGGTGCCGTTTGCGCAGCAGTTTGCCCGCTCCATCGGTAATCAGCGTGTAGCCATAGAGTACGGCGGGCAGTGTGTGCTTTTCCAAATTTTCCAAATGGCAGCGGCGCACGATGTCAGACAGTGTGTTACTGTTGGGCAGACAGTCGCCGGCGTTCAGGAAAAGCAAGTAATCGCCTGTGGCTCGTGCCAGTCCTTTATTCATGGCGTCATACAGTCCCTTGTCGGGCTCACTCCACATCTTGACATGATGGGAGCTTGCGGATCGCTGTTCCAGGTAGTTGCTTATCATCTCCACAGTGCCGTCGGTAGAGGCACCGTCAATCAGCAGGTGCTCCACATGGGGGTATTGCTGTGCTGCCACACTCTGCAGCGTGCGTGGCAAGCATGATGAGGCATTGAAGGTGATGGTGACAATGGAAAAGGTAATCATATACTGTAGTGCTTGAAGGCGAGCGCCTGATTATATACCTCGATATAGCGCAGTGCCACAGCCGTTTGCGAGTAGGTGGTCACCACCTTTCTCACTGCCTGTGCGGCAAGGTCGGGGTAGGAGGGATGTTGCAGCACCCATGCCATGCCCTGTGCCAGCGATTCGGCATCACGATAGGTGGCAACATACCCGTTTTTCTGGTGATCTATCATCTCTGGTATGCCTCCTGTCTTGAAACCCACACAAGGCACGCCACACGCCATAGCCTCCATGATGGTGTTGGGCAGATTGTCTTCTACCGATGGCAGCACAAACACGTTGGCGGCATTATAGGCCTCCACTATCTGCTTGTCATCTGCCACATAGCCCAAAGGCATCATGGGCAGGGGCAGAAGCGAGGCTATATCTTCGGCATGAGCGCCCATCACTGCCACCACCGCCTGTTCCTTGATGAGTGGTTGCTGCTGCACCATGATGTTCAGAGCCTCTGCCAGATAGTCCATCCCCTTGCGCTTGTCGGTTGCCTTCTGTGCGCAGAACAGGATGACCTTCTTGTCTTCGGGCAGGTTGAATGTCTTTCGTGCCGCTGCTTTTTCAGAGGGCTTGAACACGTGTGTGTCGATGGCATTGGGAATGGCTGATATGTGCTGTCCTGCAAGCAGTGCGCTCTGCTTGGCTTCTGCTGCCAGCCATTTGCTGCACGCCACATACGAGATGGAGTGACCGCTGAGCATCGCCTGCTTGCGCCTCCACACCTTGGCAGCGAGGTCGTTTTCTCCACCGCCTCCGGGCAGCAGTTTACATTCTTTGCACTGTCCCTTGTAGCGGTAACAACCGTTGCTGTAGTGACAGATGGCGGTGGCAGGCCAGATATCGTGCATGGTCCACACCACGGGTTTGCCACTGTCGAGTATCTTTCTGATGTTGTGCAGCGACAACATTCCCTGATTTATCCAATGCAGATGGATAACGTCTGCATCTTGAAAAGCCTTGCTTTTGGTGATGTCTGTACCACTGTTGGCAATGTCGATTTCAAACAGATGGTCGCGATTGAACTTGCGGTTGAAGTAGATGATGAGTCGTTCCCACAAGAAGTGCCGTTGGCCCATGATGCCGTTGCCCAGTTCTTCCACAGAGATGTTTTCGGTATCTTTGCGCCTTACCAACATTCTTGCCTTTACTCCGTTGTTGTTCAGCGCCTCCATCAGTCGGTAGGCAGCCACCGCAGCTCCTCCCGTCTTGTCGCTTTTGCTTACTATCAGTACTCTCATAATCGGCGTTTCCTTTGTTTGCGGGTAGCATTTCACTGCACCCACCTACCTACAAAGGTAGTCATTTCTGTGGTTTATGTGAGTAAGAATCGAAAAAAAATGCGTGGGAAGATGGTAAAAAACGCAGGATTTGCTAAATTTGCAAAGAACTGAATGCCTTGTTTTGTCAGGGTGTGGAGCACTCAGAGAGAGCAGTGCTCGTTGACAATGCCTTGCAGATGTGCCTGCCTGCTGGAGTTTGTCGCTTGCCAAAGAGGCACAGAAACGAAATGCTTTTTACACATTATATAAAAGAAGCTGAAATATAAAGGAAACTGAAATATAAAATAA
>CALZNR010000187.1 GCA_945827565.1 uncultured Prevotella sp. | reverse complement strand
GTTGAGAAAAATTGCGCATGTACTTGTCCGCCTTGCAAATACGATACCTCCTTGGATTAGACGAATACTCTATATAGCCTATAAGCCAATCATCGTGACCTGCCAACTGAAAGGCAGATACTCCCTCGCATTTCTTCTTACCCTCAAAATCAATGTAGTCGTCATCCACAGGAGCACTCCAGGGACCTGTAAGCGCAGGAGCCGTAGAAGTAAACAAACCAGGTTTGCCTCCCTCTTTCTTAATCATCATGTGATAGAGGCTGTCAGTAGTAAGATAGTTGATGTCTGCATCAATGGTGGCGTACCCCCAATCAAACAGCAACTGCGGCTTGGTAAGAGTTGTGAAACTCTCGTCGGCATAAGAATAATACATACGGTCGTAGGCCTCTTCGCCCCTGTTCCAAAGAGAATAATAAATCATGTAGCCACCCTTTCTTCCATCAGGCCAGGTATAAGTGGCATCCCAAAATATCTGAGGCGCCCACACTCGGTTGATTGTGCTCCAGTTCTTATATACATCGGGAGCTTCAGGATTACTGAATATCTGCGGTCCCTTACGAAAGTCAAAGGTAACAGATGTCCAATGAATCAAGTCATCGCTCCGCAACAGATTGATGCCATAATTGTCCCACACCTTGCTTTTACGCACGCACATGTCGGTGGTCACCATAAGATAGGCCTTGGCATCGTGGGTGCGACAAATGTAGGCATCGCGTGTTCCGCCCTCTATCTGCGCCATCTGTGATGGAGAGAAGATAGAGTCGCCATGAAGCAAATCATGGTAGTGCAAACCATCACGACTTAGGGCATAAGCTGTCCATTCACCTCTACCACTCATGTGACAATACAAGTAGCCATAATCTCCCACTACAGGATTCTGTGCTTCAACACTTGTCACGCCACCACAGGTGATAATAGCCAACAGACATGATACCAGATTCTTTTTCACTTTCATAATGTTAGATTTATTGTTTTCGGTATATATTTGCAGGTTACTGTTTCACACCCACACCTTTTTTTATTTCTTTATTCCATATCCACCACAGTGATGCCTGCACCACCAAATTGCACATGCTCATCCCTGCAGTCCATCACATTGGGCACAGTGTTGAGATACTGTCTGATGAGTTGTCTCAACACGCCAGTGCCCGTACCATGAAGGATGCGCACCCTGCTCATTCCCACAAGAGTGGCATCATCGATGAAGCGTGCCACCACATTGACAGCCTCCTCTCCACGCATACCACGCACATCCAAATCCTGTTTGAAATTAAGTTTGCGGTTGTCTATGGTGTCACGGGTCATCCTGCTATAGGTTGAAACATAGGTAATACTCTGCTTTTCCTGGCGAGGAGCATCAGCAGGCTCCAGCATCTTCAATTTTACTCTGGTTCGCACATCACCACACACCAAAACAGCGTTGTTGCCCTGTATCTGCTCCACACGTCCCACGGTATTCACACCCTTCATGCGGGCATACGAACCACACGTCACCTCACCCTTGGATGTTTGTACTTTGGGTTCGCTGCTTTTGGCAGATACAGTCATTGCCTTTTGGGCAGCTTCATTTTTTCTCTGCTCTCTGCGTTGGCGGCGCTCCAATATCTGGCGCATTTTCTTCTCTATGAGTTCATCTTTGGCCTTGGTGTCTATCTGCAGCACCTCTTCCTTAAACTCCTTGAGTTCTTCTCTGATTCTACGTGTTTCCTCTTTTTCTGCTTGCGACTCACGTATCTCTCGTATCACATTCTCAATGCGCTTGTTGCTCTCTTCCAACAACTCTTTGGCCTGCTGTTGGGCTTTTTGCAATATAGCTTTCCTGCTTTTCTGCAGTTCCTCTATATCCTGCTCATAGCGTGCTGCCTGCTCTTCCAGCGATTTCTCGTGCTTACGTATGTTCTGTCGCTTACCCTCCCAGTAGCGCTTGTCTCGTACAATATCCTGAAGATATTTGTCGCTCTGGATATAGTCGTTGCCCACAATGGATGTGGCCTCTGCTATTACTTCCTCGGGCAGACCTGTTTTTCGGGCTATCTCGATGGCAAAAGAAGAACCGGGACGACCGATGGCTAATTGGAATAGGGGGCGCATCTCGTGCCTGTCGTAGAGCATGGCTCCGTTAACAATGCCATCGTGCTCATCCGCATAGTGCTTCAGATTTTGGTAATGCGTAGTGATAACACCAAAAGCCTGTTTCTTACAGAACTGCCCCAGCACACTCTGCGCAATGGCTGCACCTATCAACGGTTCGGTTCCTCCGCCAAACTCATCAATGAGCAACAATGTGCCACTGCCTGCCTTTTTCATCATATTCTTCATGTTCAGCAAATGACCCGAATAGGTACTCAAGTCGTCGCTGATGCTCTGCTGGTCACCAATATCCATCATCACATCCTCGAAGATGCCCACTTTAGAGCGCTCGCCAACAGGGATAGGCAGGCCACACTGCACCATATACTGCAACAGTCCCACGGTTTTGAGACACACAGACTTGCCACCAGCGTTAGGTCCAGAGATAATCAAGATTCGCTGCTTGTTGTCAAGCGCAATATCCAATGGCACCACTCTCTTGTTTTGTCTGGCAAGTGCTATCTGCAACAGCGGATGACAGGCATGAATCCAATCTATCTGCGGTGCATTGGTCAGCAACGGACAGATGGCACCCATTGCTTCTGCCACCATAGCACGCGCCTGTGTCATGTCTATCATGGCAAGGAAATGGCAAGCATGCATCAACTCCTCCACATACGGACGAATCTCACACGACACCTCTGTGAGTATGCGGATAATCTCTCTTCGCTCCTCGGCTTCAAGTTCTCTCACCCTGTTGTTGGCTTCTACCACCTGCACAGGCTCTATAAATACTGTTTTGCCCGTGGCAGATTCATCGTGCACTATACCTTTGACCCGTTTCTTTAGGGCAGGTGCCACTGGTATCACCAGTCTTCCATCACGCATGGCTGGCGTCACATCCTTATCCACCAAGCCCTCGCTTTGGGCGGATCGCAGTATATTATATAATGTGTGCGATATACTGCTGGCAGTCTTCTCCAATTCGCGTCTGATACCGTACAACTGTTGGGACGCATTGTCTTTAATCCTTCCATACTTGTCAAGTATCCGCTCTATTTTTCTAATGGGGATGTCAAAATTTGCCACTCCTTCTGCCATGGCAGCCAAAGCGGGATAACTGAAATGCACTTCATCCTGCTGTTCATCATCAGTTTCTTCTTCGTTATCCTCCGTGGCACGCACTTTTTTCACGATAGCAACCACCGCAAGTAGCGAGCGGAGCAGGTCGAACAGTTCCTCTTCTTCAAGGTGTGTGCCTTCTAATCGCAATCGCTGTACACATGGGCGCACATCAAAAAAAGTTTGAAGAGTAAAGGGCTCCGCTGCATTTTGCCGTAAAGCAGAAAATTCCTGCACCTGTTGAAGGAGTTCGCTCACAACAGCATACTGATCTGAAAAGGATAATTCATCCACCTTTTCACATCCCATATTGCTCACACAGTGCTCTTTGAGCATCCGCTTTATTTCGTCAAAGCCTATCTTTTCTTCAAAATTTCCAGGATAAATCATGGTACAAAGGTAGCACTTTTAGTTTTTTTCGACAAAAAAGCACACAAATATTTGTTCATTCAAAAAAAACTCTCTACCTTTGCACTCGATTTAGCGACCATGTTTCGTATTGAAAGGAATACGCTGAACACTTCTGGAGAGATGGTAGAGTGGTCGATTACAACGGTCTTGAAAACCGTCGTGCTGAGAGGCACCGGGGGTTCGAATCCCTCTCTCTCCGCTGAAAATGTGAAATGGGAACCTTATGGGTTTCCATTTTTTTGTGTGATTACCAGAGTTTTATGTTCGCAAGTCACTGAAAATGAGTGTTTAAGGTGGATTTAAACTGATTCAGGCTTGATGTATAATGATTGATGTTACTTAATCACCATTATCGCATTAGTCATTACCAATTTAATTACCGACTCCATATTTCGCCTCATTTTGGTCTGTCTCTTATACACATCTGACGCTGCCGACGATATGCAGTGTGT
>CALZNR010000186.1 GCA_945827565.1 uncultured Prevotella sp. | reverse complement strand
CTCTCTGTTCCTCTACATTCTGCTGAGGTTCTGAGTCTCCCTGCCTGACAGCCTTGGGTGCTGCGGAAGCCGGCTGCTCCACAGGAGCCTCCCGATAAGGCACGGTGGGGGCGCCACCATACTTGCTCTTATAGGCGATGAAGGCATTGTATATGCCTCGCCCCATGGCATCTACGCCCTCCCTGCTACTGAGGTAGCGTTCTTCATCGGGGGTAGTGATAAAGCCCAATTCAATGAGACAGCCCGGCATGGATGTTTCGCGCAGCACCAGGAAACCCGCCTGCTTCACACCCTTGTCGCTTCTACCGGCAGCCATGCAGGTTTTCTTCTGCACCAGTCTTGCCAGTTCCACGCTCTGTGCCATATTGTTGTCTTGCAGCAATTCAAACATGATGTAACTCTCGGACGAGTTGGGGTCGAATCCCTCGTAATGCTGCCGATAGTCTTGCTCGATAAGAATCACGGAGTTCTCTCGCTTTGCCACGTCAAGGTTGTCGTCTGCACGGTGCATACCCAAGGTATAGGTCTCCATGCCTCTGCTGCGCTTGCCCCTTGGCAGGGCATTGGTATGGATAGACACAAACAGGTCTGCCTTGTGCTTGTTGGCGATAGATGCCCGCCTGTGCAACGGCACAAACACATCGGCTTTGCGAGTATATACCACTTGTACGTCAGGACAGTTGCGCTCTACCAGTTTTCCGAAAGCGAGCGCCACATTGAGGTTGATATTCTTCTCCAATGCAAAGGTGCCCTTGGCTCCCGAATCGGCTCCGCCATGACCGGCATCAATGACAAGGGTATAGCGCTTGGGAGCAGCCATCGCAGTGCTCCAAAGCAGGAGTGTCATCCATAAAAAGAAAACGGTTCTTTTTCCCATTCCTCAAAAATATCATCGGCTCATACTGTTGACTTTGCACCACGTCTCTGTCGTCATACAACGCAGGAGAAGGCAGCAGGCCAAAGCCACCACGCCACAAAAGTAGTGTTTTTTTTATAAAAACCCAAGTGAAACGATGAGTTTTTATTCATCTACCAGTTCCACGCCGGCGCCGGCGCACTGTCCGCCCATAGGTGGATTGCACTTCACCACCGAGAGTTCCACCCTACCTGCCTCGGGGAAGTTGGTGCGTATAGCACGGAGGATGCGCCCTGCCACATGTTCCAGCAACTGTGAGGGAACAGCCATCTCGCGGCACACCAAGCGGTAGAGTGCCGCATAGTCCAGGGTGTGCTCCACCCTGTCGGTCTGCATGGACGGTGTGAAGGGGTAGTCCACCCGCACATTCACAACAAAATCGCCCCCCACGGTGCGCTCTTGCGGGAGCACTCCGTGGAAGGCTTTCAGTTGGATATCCTTAATCACTATGGTGGTTTTCATCCTTTTATCCGCATCTGCTGGCACCACAGTTCTTACATATCAGACACCCCTCTTGATACACCAGGGTTTCCTGTCCGCACACGGGGCATTTCTGTCCCTTTGCCTCGGTACCGTCGGTGATGTATTTCTTCAGTGCACGCTCCACACCATTTTTCCAGGTGTTGATGCTCTCGCTCTTGAGTTGCAGTGAGCTTACCAAGCGGATAACGTGCTCGATGGGCATACGGTAGCGCAGCACACCGCTGATGAGTTTGGCATAGTTCCAGTATTCGGGGTTGAACTTCTCGGAGAGTCCCTCTACGGTAGTCTTGTAGCCACGCTTGTTTTCAAACTGGAAGTCGTAGCGTTTGCGTCCGTTCTCGTCAACCTGCTTGATAATCTTGCCCTTGGTCACTGTTTTGGGCAGCACAATACCCTCATCGTCGTCCTGTAATCCAGTGAAGATCTCGTAGGGATAGCCATTGAGCAAGCCCACAAAAGCCACCCACTTCTCCTTGTTATTCTGGAAGCGCACCACTTCGCACTCAAGCACCTGCGGGCGCACCTCGGTCACTTCGGGATGCTTGCAGGGGGGCACGCTGTTTCCGGCTCCCTCTTTCTTCTCCTTCTTTGACACAGAGATCATCACACCCGAACGGGAACCGTCGCGATAGATGGTACAGCCCTTGCAGCCCGAACGCCATGCCTCTACATAGAGTTTGTTGACAAGTGCCTCGTCCACATCAGCAGGCAGGTTTACTGTAACGCTGATAGAGTGATCGACCCACTTCTGGATAGCACCCTGCATGCGCACCTTCATCAGCCAGTCCACATCATTGGCTGTGGCTTTATAATAGGGCGAGCGTGCCACTAACTGGTCAATCTCTTCCTGGGTGTATTTCTTGGTGGTGTCGATACCGTTGACTTCCATCCATGTAAGGAACTTGCGGTGATACACAATATATTCCTCGAACGAGTCGCCCACCTCATCTACGAAGTCCACATGCACTGCCTCATCGTTGGGGTTGACCTTGCGACGACGCATATATACGGGCATGAACACGGGTTCGATACCGCTGGTGGTTTGTGTCATCAAACTGGTGGTGCCTGTGGGGGCGATGGTGAGACAGGCAATATTGCGGCGACCATACTGGCAGATATCGTTGTAGAGCTGCTCGTCGGCTTCCTTGATACGCAGCATGAAGGGGTTGTTGGCCTCACGTGCAGCATCGAACACCTCAAAGGCACCACGCTCCTGTGCCATGGTCACGGAAGAGCGATAGGCTGCCAATGCCAATGTTTTGTGCACCTCTACGGAGAAGTCTGTGGCTTCCTGACTGCCATAGCGCAGACCTAATGCTGCCAGCATATCGCCCTCGGCAGTGATACCCACGCCCGTGCGACGACCCTTGCCACTCTTGCTCTTGATCTTTTCCCAGAGGTGTGTCTCAGCGCCCTTCACCTCCATACTCTGTGGATCGTCTGCCACCTTCTTCATAATAAGGTCTATCTTCTCCAGCTCCAAGTCCACGATGTCGTCCATGATGCGCTGTGCGGCAGCCACGTGGCGGCGGAAGAGGTCGAAGTTGAACTTTGCCTCGGGGGTGAAGGGATTCTCCACATAACTATATAGGTTGATGCTAAGCAGGCGACATGAGTCATAGGGACAGAGGGGTATCTCACCACAGGGATTGGTGCTCACGGTGCGGAAGCCGAGGTCGGCATAGCAGTCGGGCAGACTTTCGCGGATGATGGTGTCCCAGAACAGCACACCGGGCTCAGCACTCTTCCACGCATTGTGCACTATCTTCTCCCACAGCTTCTTGGCGCTTATCTCCTTTGTCACATCGGGATTGTTGCTCTCAATGGGGAACTGCTGGATAAAAGGCTTGTCTTCCACGGCAGCACGCATAAACTCATCTGTAATCTTCACAGACACGTTGGCTCCCGTTACCTTGCCCTCGGTCATCTTGGCATCGATGAATGATTCGCTGTCGGGATGCTTGATGCTTACAGAGAGCATCAGGGCACCACGACGGCCATCCTGCGCCACCTCACGGGTAGAGTTGCTATAGCGTTCCATGAAGGGCACCAGACCTGTTGAGGTAAGTGCAGAGTTATTGACGGGTGAGCCTTTGGGGCGGATATGACTGAGGTCGTGTCCCACTCCACCACGGCGTTTCATCAGCTGTACCTGCTCCTCATCAATTCGCATGATGGCTCCATAGGAGTCGGCATCGCCTTCCAGTCCGATGACAAAGCAGTTACTGAGCGATGCTATCTGGTAGTTGTTGCCAATGCCGGTCATAGGACTGCCGGCAGGTATGATGTACCTGAACTTGTCTATAAGGTCGAACACTTCCTGAGCCGACATGGGGTTGGCATACTTCTGTTCAATGCGTGCCACCTCATTGGCTATACGCCAGTGCATATCAGCGGGCGACTGCTCGTAGATATTGCCAAAGCTGTCTTTCATGGCATACTTGTTCACCCACACGCGGGCTGCCAATTCGTCGCCATTGAAATACTTGAGAGAGGCCTCAAATGCCTCATCATAAGTAAACGTGCGCTTGTTTTCCATTGGATTTGATTATAAAAAAATTGGGTTTAATATTGGTTAGGGATTTTCAACGTGGTTGCAAAGTTAGAGAGATTATATGAAACCTGTCTCTTATACACATCTGACGCTGCCGACGATATGCAGTGTG
>CALZNR010000185.1 GCA_945827565.1 uncultured Prevotella sp. | reverse complement strand
ATTTCTGCCTGTCTCGTGGGCTCGGAGATGTGTATAAGAGACAGGTCTTGGCACACACATAGCTGAGTGCAAAAAGGATAGAGAAGCCCACCACGCTCATCATCTTCTGACGACGCAGGCACACCAGATCGTAAAAGAAGGGCGAGAAGGCCGCCATGCCTACAGAGGTGACAAATCCCACAAAAGAGATATGTTCTGACTGTATTCCCAATCCGCCTATCATCTCACTGCTGTTCACCGAATACACGCCACTGATGGTCATGATAGGGATGAACAGGATGATGAGAAAGATGATGCCCAAGGGTTTGGGCACCCAGTTATAGAAGGGGAAATTGCGTGGATTAGATGCCATCTTATTTTCTTTCTGCTTTCACTATCACCATCATGCCTGCTGCCAAGCGCTGATTATCTTCTGCTGAGAGATTATTGAAGTCTATTCTTACAGGAACCCTCTGCTGTATCTTGACAAAGTTGCCTGCAGAGTTGTCTGTGGGCACCAGCGAATACTTGGACCCTGTGGCGCCAGAGATGGCTGTCACCGTGCCCTCAAACTCCTTATCGCTGATGGCATCAACCGTCATACGCACATGCTGCCCCACAAACAGATTTTCCACCTGTGTTTCCTTGTAGTTGGCTATCACCCATTTGGTGGTGTTGGGCATGATATAGGTGATGGTTTGCCCTGCACTGATAAACTGTCCTTCCTCCAGTGCACGTCTGCCCAACTGTCCGTCACAGGGAGCCACCACAGTACAGTAAGAGAGGTTGAGTTTTGCCATCTCCAAGGCTGCCTTGGCACGTTCGATAGAGGCTTCGATGTTTGCCTTGCGGTTGGTCACCTCGTTAACACCCGAGAAGGCTGCTTTCTGCTGCTTTCTCACCTGTTCCAACTTCTTTTTGGTGGCAGCATATTCTGTTTCCAGTTGTTCCAATTGAATGGGGGTGGCAGCCTGACGCTCCACCAGATTGCGATAGCGCTTGATGTCCTTGTCCAATTTTGCCAGGCGCACCTCTATCTCTGCAATGCCTGAATCATACACCGTGGCAGAGGTTTGTGTGGTCTGCAAGGTGGCTTCTATCACATTGGCTCCTGCCATGGCATCTTTCAAAGCAGCCTCTGCCTCCATCACTCTGATGCGATATTCGCGGTCGTCGAGAACCAGCAGTGTGTCACCTTTCTTCACAGATTGATGCTCCGTGAAATAGATTTTCTTGATATAGCCTGCGGCACGAAGATTGACAGGAGAAAGATACTGCTCTATCTGTGCATCGTTGCTGGTTTCAGTGCTACGGTAGTCGATAAAGATGCCCACCACCTTTATCAATCCCCACGCCAGGATAGCCAGTCCGATGCCGCTGGTTATCATCTGTCTGCGACGCTGTTTTTTCAATTTGGCTACCTGCTCTTCTCTGTTCACACTTGTATTGTTGTTTTCTTTCTCTTTCATGGTATTGGGATTTTTTCTGTGTTATTTTGTCAGTCTGTCTAATTGTCTCGTCAGTTTCATCAATGTCAGGTTAGCCACCTGATAGTTATAATGAGCGGTGAGATAGTTGTTCTGTGCCTCGCTCACCCGCATCTCGTCTTGCAGCACCTCTGTCATGGAGGCAATGCCTTCGCGGTATCTGTCGGTGGTTACGCCACACACGTTTTCTGCCAAACGGTAATTGTCCTTCTGCTTCAAATAGTTACGCTCGCTATTCTGCAGTTCGTTGGTAGCATTCATGTACTGTGTTTCCACATTCTTGCGTGCGCTCTCATAGGTAAGACGGGCATTCTCAATATCTATCTTTCCCTTTCTTATCCTGCTTCGCTTGTCAAAGCCGTCAAACACTGGTACTCGCAGCGACAGGCCTACACCATTGGAGCCATACCAATGATTAGACTCTCCACTATGGAACCAGTTCTTAAACTTATCGGTATAGGCGCTATACATCCAGCTGCCGGTAAGACTTAAACTGGGCAGGTAGCCATCTTTGATGATCTTGGTTTGCTGGCGTACCAACTTCTCTTTCTCTTGCAGCAGCAACAACTCGTATTGATTCATGGCAGGTCCGTTGTACTGCATCTTCTCCATCTCGTTCACATCGGCAGCAGGCACTGCTATCTGCTGTTCGGCGGGATAGTCCATCACATATTTGAGAGTGTTGTATTGCTGGGTCAGCATGGCACGTGCATTATCATATTGCACCTGCAGATTTTCCAGATTGATGTTCACACGCTGCACATCCACCTCCACTGCCATGCCATTGTCATAAAATGCCACGGTGATATCGCGGAGGGCCTTGAGCCTTGCTATATTCTCTTGCACCAGCTTGAGTTGCTCTTCTGTGTTTTGCGCCAGATAATACATGCGGCTCACCTGCATTATCAGGTCTTCTCGCGCTTTCTCGTACGACAGTTCGTTGAGATTGTTCACCGTCTTAGCTATACCGATAGACGTGTAAACGGTTTGATTGTACAGTGGCATTTGCAACTGCAGACCAGCAGCGGCATTATACTGCAAGGTTTTGGTCACGTTATATGCCTTGCCATAGGCACTACCATCGGTTACAGACACGGGCGGTTCAAAATTGTCGTTAAAACTTGCCACAAGATTGATTTGCGGCAACAGTTTCGCCCGGTTTTCACTCAGATTATAGCGTGCCTTGTTGAGTTCGTTTCTACTGCTTTTCAGCGACAGATTATTGTCAATGGCACGCTGCAGACATTGGGAGAGGGTAAGCATTTCCTGGGCACCAGCCACTACAGCACCCCCCAACAATACAAAAATGAACAGTATCTTTTTCATCACTTTTCTGTTTTCGGCTGCAAAGGTAGTCATTTTTAGACGATTATACCTTATTCAGATGTCACATAAACTATTCATATTTTCCTTTTTTAGAGTCCAAATCCGCTACATATTACTCCAAATCGGACATACTTCACTCCTACCAAAAAGGAGAGCCACACCTCACGGCGGACTCTCCATTGGGTAGAAAAGTTCTAAAATATAATATCTAACCTCTATATGTCGTGCTTCCGCTGAAACACATTCTCAAAAAATCTATTTGCGTTCTATCTCAATATTTAAATTCAACTCAACATGGGCAATCTGAGAGCGCATCACTGCATAATCTTGAGTGTACGTGGACAGATGTTCTTGCCTTCAATCTGCATCAGCAACAATCCTTGTGGCCTACCACTCAACTGTGTCTGCTGATCGGTTATCACCATACGCTTCACAAGTTGTCCATCGGTGGTATATACCCTCAGCACACTTCCCACAGCCTCGGCACCCACCTGCAGGGTGGCACTGGCAGCATCATAGGTTATCTGCGAAGGCACAGCCATCACACTTTGGATAGCAGTAGTGAAATCGGTGTCCATCTTTTCTCCCATCAACTCGTTGAGATACACTTCCAATGCGGTGTATCCAACAATATTCACGCGGTTCTGGTCGGCCACCTGCGGGTCAAGTCCGTACTTGCGTTCCCACTCATCGGGCATTCCGTCGCCATCGCTGTCGGCAGGCACGGCATAGTCGGTAGAATAGGCATAGAAGCCCTCGGCATCGTTTTCGGTGTCTATAATACCCTTTCCAGCTCCTGTGGCAGCACCACCGTAGGTACAAGTGCCTGTGAGCACCTCATTGGCAATTCGCTGCTCCACCTTGTCTCTATTCACAGTACCTGCGTGATTCACCACATCGGTAAAGGCATCTTGAGCAGTGGCAATATCCTGAAGCATATAGCGCTCGGGCACATACACTCCTCTGCCTCCGTCGATAGAATACTTATTGTAAGGTGTGGCTGTAACGATACGCTCATTCACCCGAATATCATCCAGACTGTAGGTCTCTGCTTTAACTGCCTTCCAGTTGTCATTGGTGGCAGTGGTGTTGCCTTCCATCACATTGCCATTGGCATACCACTTGGCAGGTCCCCACGAGGTTGCTCCACTGCGTGCATAACTTGACACGAAGAATTTGCTATTGGAGGCAGTGGACATCTTGCCCGGCTTGTAATAGTTGTTCATAAAGTTACACTCATGAACCTGTCTCTTATACACATCTGACGCTGCCGACGATATGCAGTGTG
>CALZNR010000184.1 GCA_945827565.1 uncultured Prevotella sp. | reverse complement strand
TGAAAGTAGGAGGCAAATGCCTTTTATGATTAGCATTTACCTCCTACCCGATTGACTTTCGCTCTTGATTTGATATAAGAGGTTGAAAACCTTACCTGTCAACAGTTGTAAAATAGCAGTATTCCATTCATTATGCTTTCACAATGACACCGCTCCTTGAAGGTGGGTTTTGTTATTAGAACGACACCTTTATGCTTTGGTCTTTTCCCCTTACAATATAGGTGCCTCGCTGCAAGGGAACAAGGTTGCCAAACTGTTCCATGTCCATCACTTTCTTACCCGACAGCGTATAGATGGTCACAGGCTGTCCCATCAGAGATTTCTTTTCCTCTGTGTTGGCAATGCCCTTGATGCTGGTGGGGTCGCCTCCGCAGAAGTCAAAGGTGGCCTTCTCGCCGTCAAACTTGATGTTGGTGATGGGCTTGTTCATAAACTTGTTGCCCTGCGTGGTTTCGTGATACACGATGGCTCGTGGATACGAAGTGTTGGTCAGCGAGTCGTTTTGCTTGAAGGGGTAAGGATTGTTGGCAGATACCGACTTGCTGTTGTCAGCAGAGAAGAGGGTGAAGAGAGGTTTGGTATAGTCGTTGTTCACCTTGTTGAGGTTCCACACGTTCTTGTCATAGTCGATGTGGTAAACCAGCAGTCCGGAGCCTGCGGTGGCATTGTCCCAACCGTCTTCGGCTCTCACTTCCAGCAGGTAGCACTCGTCTGTAGATCCGTCTTCACGGTCGCTCACTATTTTGTAGGCATCTCGGGTGGCATCCAGCGTTCCCATCTCTATGCTGCATGGACCATTCAGTTCAGGCACTTTTCCCCAGCCGCACAACTCGCGCTCATAGGCGGTGTAGTTGGGTGGATTCCAGCCCATGTTGTTATATCCTCCGCTATCCATCACATTCCATGAACCCAGAAGTTGTCCGTCAGTACCATTGGTGCTGTATAGGTCGGGCAGTCCCAAACAGTGGGAGAACTCGTGACAGAAGGTGCCCAGTCCGCTTAGGATGGGGGTTGTGAGGTCGGTATCTTTATTGAGAAGTTCCGAACTTGTGGCATAGGTCCACACGGTTACTCCGTCCAGTTTCAAACCCTTTAGGTAATCGGGATAGCCGCCAAGTACCCATTCGTGTGGCCATATCAGCTCCTGACTGTTGCCAATACGAGCTGCAGTAGTACCAGCATACAGCACGAAGACCTGTTCCACATAGCCGTCTCCATCCCAGTCGTAGTCGGCAAAGTTCACCTCTTCATCGGCCAGTTTGCATGCCTCTACCACCATTTCGCCCACATTATAGTCGTCCCATTTGTTCTCTTCTCCCTCGCAGCTGGAGCCGTAGTAATGTTGCGTCTTTGGCATCTTATATGGTCCTACAAGGTCAAAGGAAAGGTCCAGTTGTCCGTTGCTTTGGTCGCGGAAGTAGTCTGCCACGCATCCGTTGGCATTGTGTTCTGAATATCCCTCCTTGTTCAGTAAGTCGTTCCATACCTGGTGAGCGTCTTCAGAAGAGTAGTCTGTGTCAGAGAAAGATACCATGATAACCAGTCCTTTGCGTTTCATCGTTTCTTCTGGCACCTCATTGGCTCTCTTCTGTTGTGTCAGTCGTTGTGTGTTGGCCAGTCGCTGTGCACGATACTGGCTCATGCTTTGTCGTTTCCAGTTCATGGCTTCGTGCAGTTGCTCTGTTTTGCACATCACACTGCGCTCTTGGATGCTGCGCTGTGGTGCCTCGTGTGCCAATATGCCGGTAGAAACCACGTTGAAGCCCGATGCTGCCGCATAGCAGAAGTCGCCGTTCTTGGCTCGTACCAAGGGCACCATGTCTTCTGTCACATAGTAGTGCATGGTCTCGTCACCGCAGAGCATCACTTTGATGGTGGTGCCATCAGATTGTGTAAATGTCTGCCATATTTTCAGTGCTGGCATGGCGTGTGTCACAGCAGTCATGATGATGGCGGTGAGAATCAGTAATGTTTTCTTCATCTTTGGGTGGATTGAAAATAATTCAAATTTTATGATCTTGTTCTTGTCTCAGGAGCAGGGGAGTTAAGGGGGCACCCCCTGTAACTCCTCTTGTTCGAATCAACTCTGATGCGGTATTCCGCATGCTGTGATCAGTGGAAGAACTTAGAGAAGAAGTCGTTCCCCTTGTCATCCACAAGGATAAAGGCGGGGAAGTTTTCTACTTCAATCTTCCATACTGCTTCCATTCCCAGCTCAGGATATTCCACACATTCAATGCTCTTGATGCTGTTCATCGAAAGTACGGCAGCCGGTCCGCCGATGCTTCCCAGATAGAAGCCGCCATGCTTCTTGCAGGCGTCGGTCACAGCCTGTGTGCGGTTGCCCTTGGCAATCATAATCATCGAACCGCCGTTGTCTTGGAACTCATCCACATAGGGGTCCATTCTGTTGGCTGTGGTGGGACCCATCGAACCACAAGGCATGCCTGCCGGGGTTTTTGCGGGTCCGGCATAGAGCACGGGATGGTTCTTGAAGTAGTCGGGCAGTCCCTCTCCGGCATCCAAACGAGCCTTGAGTTTTCCGTGTGCGATGTCGCGTGCCACGATGATGGTACCGTTGAGGCTCAGACGGGTGGAAACAGGATATTGTGACAACTGCTGGCATATCTCCTTCATCGGACGGTTCAAATCCACCTTCACAGCGTCTCCCTCACCAGCTTGGCGCAGTGCTTCGGGGATGAGTTGTCCGGGGTTGTCGTCCAGTTTCTCTATCCATATACCGTCTTTGTTTATCTTTGCCTTGATATTCCTGTCTGCAGAGCAGCTTACTCCCAGTCCGATGGGGCAAGAGGCACCGTGGCGTGGCAGGCGCACCACACGGATGTCGTGGGCAAAATACTTGCCGCCAAACTGTGCTCCCAGACCTATCTTGCAAGCCTCTTCCATGAGTTGTTTCTCCAGTTCGATGTCTCTGAAGGCCCTTCCTGTTTCGTCGCCAGTGGTGGGCAGACTGTCATAGTAGTGTGTAGAGGCGAGTTTCACGGTGAGCAGGTTCTTCTCTGCCGAAGTGCCGCCGATGACAAAGGCGATGTGGTAAGGCGGACAGGCTGCTGTGCCCAGTGTCTTCATTTTTTCCACGAGGAAGGGTACCAGAGTGCCAGGGTTTTGGATGCGTGCCTTGGTTTCCTGGTAGAAGTAGGTCTTGTTGGCAGAGCCTCCACCTTTCACCACACAAAGGAACTTGTATTCCTCGCCCTCTGTTGCCTCAATGTCTATCTGTGCAGGCAGGTTGCAGCGGGTGTTCACCTCGTCATACATGTTCAGTGGAGCATTCTGGGAGTAGCGCAGATTCTCCTCTGTATAGGTCTTATACACTCCTTTTGAAAGTGCCTCCTCGTCGCAGTAGCCAGTCCACACGTGCTGTCCTTTCTCTCCATGGATGATGGCCGTTCCCGTGTCCTGGCAGAAGGGCAGTTTGCCCTTACATGCCACCTCTGCATTGCGCAGAAAGGTGAGTGCCACGTACTTGTCGTTGTCGCTGGCTTCTGGGTCGCTGAGTATCTTAGCCACCTGCTCGTTGTGGGCACGGCGCAGCAGGAAGTTCACATCGCGAAATGCTTGGTTTGCCAGCATGGTCAGTGCTTCGGGAGCCACCTTGAGGATGGTCTTGCCCTCAAACTCTCCTGTACTCACGCCCTCTTTGCTCAAGAGGTAGTACTCTGTGTCGTCTTTGCCCAATTGAAACATTGGTGCATACTTGAATTCTGGTGTTGTTGCCATAGTTGATATTTTTAGTGTTGTTATTGTTTTCTTGTTGTTGATATTTTGTCTTGCGCTATATGCAGATGCTTGCTCCTGTCTTCTGCCTACATGCCTTCTTGCTCTCCTGATGGTGCTGCGCCGTGGGGGGCTGTTGGCGATGGGGGAGTGATGCAGCTGTTGGCATATTGGTCAAGTTCGGTCAGGAAGTGTTGCAGCAGTTCTTGGTTCATGTCGCCTAATTGGTGCTCTTTTTCGGCATCTCTTTTCACGGCTCACAACCATTCTTGTTGTGCCAGTCGGTAGTCTGCGGCTGTTTGTTGCAAGTCTGTTGGTGTAAGACCTGTCTCTTATACACATCTCCGAGCCCACGAGACAGGCAGAAA
>CALZNR010000183.1 GCA_945827565.1 uncultured Prevotella sp. | reverse complement strand
AGATTTCTGCCTGTCTCGTGGGCTCGGAGATGTGTATAAGAGACAGGCTATCATGGACTCGGTGTCGGTGAAAACCACCTTCAAGGAAAAACTGGCAGAGATGGGTATATTGTTTTGCTCTATCGGCGATGCCATCAAGCAATATCCTCATCTGGTGAAAGAGTATCTGGGCTCTGTAGTGCCCTATCGTGACAACTTCTATGCCGCACTTAACAGTGCCGTGTTCAGCGATGGCTCCTTTGTATATATCCCCAAGGGGGTGAGATGCCCCATGGAACTGAGTTCGTATTTCCGCATCAATGCCCGCAACACGGGGCAGTTTGAACGCACCCTTATCATTGCCGATGACGACAGTTATGTGAGTTATCTGGAGGGCTGCACCGCTCCCATGCGAGATGAAAACCAGTTGCATGCTGCCATCGTAGAGATAGTGGTGAAAAACAGGGCAGAGGTGAAATACTCCACAGTGCAGAACTGGTATCCCGGCGATGAGAATGGCAGGGGAGGAGTGCTGAACCTGGTGACCAAGCGTGGAGACCTGAGGGGTGATGATAGCAAACTCTCGTGGACACAGGTGGAGACGGGCAGTGCCATCACATGGAAATATCCCTCGTGCATCTTGCGTGGCGACAACTCACAGGCAGAGTTCTACAGTGTGGCAGTGACCAACCATCATCAAGAGGCAGATACGGGCACCAAGATGATACACATAGGAAGAAACACCAAGAGCACCATCATCTCAAAGGGTATCTCGGCAGGAAAGAGCCAGAACTCCTACCGAGGACTGGTGAGAGCAGCAGCCACGGCAGACAATGCCCGCAACTACTCCTCTTGCGACTCACTGCTGCTGGGCAGCGAGTGTGGTGCGCACACCTTCCCCTACATGGACATACACAACGACACAGCGGTGGTGGAGCACGAAGCCACTACCAGCAAAATCAGCGAAGACCAACTGTTTTACTGCAATCAGCGAGGCATACCCACCGAACAGGCAGTGGGACTTATCGTCAATGGCTATGCCAAGGAGGTGCTCAACAAACTGCCCATGGAGTTTGCCGTGGAGGCGCAGAAACTGCTCAGCGTATCACTCGAGGGTACAGTGGGATGAGAAGAGAACAAAAACGCAGAATATCACCAAATCTGCAAGAATACCATCAGACAATAACACCGTAACAGCAGAAAAATCATGTTAGAAGTAAAAGACTTGCGCGCCCGCATCGGCGAAAAAGAAATATTGAAAGGAATCAACCTAACCATCAAGGATGGAGAAACACATGCCATCATGGGACCCAACGGCTCGGGAAAATCAACACTGAGCGCAGTACTGGTGGGCAATCCACTCTATGAGGTGACCCAAGGCACAGCCTTCTTCAATGGGAAGAATCTGCTGGAAATGAAACCCGAAGACAGAGCACACGAGGGACTGTTTCTCTCGTTCCAGTATCCTGTGGAGATTCCTGGCGTATCGATGACCAACTTTATGCGTGCCGCCATCAACGAGAAACGCAAATATGAGGGGAAGGAGCCACTCAATGCTGCCGACTTCTTGAAGATGATGCGCGAGAAAAGAAAGATAGTGGAACTGGATGCCAAACTTGCCAACCGCTCTGTGAACGAGGGATTCAGTGGTGGAGAGAAGAAAAGAAACGAGATATTCCAAATGGCAATGCTCGAACCACGACTCTCTATCCTCGACGAAACCGACTCGGGACTTGACGTGGATGCCATGCGCATTGTGGCAGAGGGAGTGAACAAACTGCGTACACCAGAAACCAGCTGCATCGTCATCACCCACTACGACCGACTGCTCGACATGATAAAGCCAGATGTGGTGCATGTGCTCTACCAGGGACGCATAGTGAAAACAGCCGGACCGGAACTGGCGAGAGAGATACAAGAGAGAGGCTACGACTGGATAAAGGCGGAGGTGAACCAATGACAACCAATCAATATACCCAACTATATGAACAGTGCCGCGACATGATTTGCCAGCACAGCGCACCAGCTATGAATGTTGTGCGCGAACAGGCTTATCAGCATTTCGGCACATTGGGCTTCCCCTCCAAACGGGTGGAGCGTTATAAATATACCGATATGGAGCCCCTCTTTGCTCCTGACTACGGGCTGAACCTGAACAGACTGGAGATACCCGTAAACCCCTATGATGCCTTTAAATGTGACGTGCCCAACCTGAGCACATCGCTCTACTTTGTGGTCAACGACATCTTCCACACTGCCACACAACCCAAAAAGGCACTGCCCGAGGGAGTGGTGGTGGGATCGCTCAAGGAATATGCCACCCAGCATCCCGAATGGATGGAGAAATACTATGCGAAAATAGCGCTGACACAAGCGGATGGCAGACCCGCCCTGAACACAATGCTGGCACAAGACGGACTGTTGGTATATGTGCCCAAGGGGGTGAAGGTGGACAAAACAATACAGGTGATCAACATACTGAGAGCCGATGTAGATCTGATGGTCAACCGCCGTGTGCTCATCGTGGTGGAAGAGCAGGCAGAGATAAAGCTGCTCTTCTGTGACCATGCCGCCGATGACCGACGTTTTCTCACCACGCAGGTGATAGAGGCTTACGTGCACGCCAATGCCCAACTTGACCTCTACTGCCTGGAAGAAACACATGCCAAGAACGTGAGGGTGAGCAACCTCTATATATCGCAAGAGCGCGACAGCAGGGTAAATCATCATCTCGTGACCCTGCACAACGGAATTACCCGCAATCGCACCGACTTGGTGATGCAGGGCACTGGAGCATGGTGCAACCTGTGTGGCTGCGTGATAGCTGACAAACAGCAGCACGTGGACAACAACACGCTGATAGACCATCGGGCTGCACATTGCACCAGCAACGAACTCTATAAATATGTGCTTGATGAAGAAGCCACAGGTGCCTTTGCCGGCAGGGTGCTGGTGAGACAGGGAGCGCAGAAAACGGTGTCGCAAGAGCGCAACCAGAATATCTGTGCCACCAAGACAGCGAGAATGTTTACGCAGCCCATGCTCGAAATCTATGCCGATGACGTGAAATGTTCGCACGGCTCTACCGTGGGACAACTCAACGATGCCGCCCTCTTCTACATGCGCCAAAGGGGAATCTCGCTCAAAGAGGCAAAGCTGCTGCTCGAGTTTGCCTTTGTCAATGAAGTTATCGACCAGCTGCAACTGGAGCCGCTGCGAGACCGACTGCATCATTTGGTGGAAAAAAGATTCAGAGGCGAACTCAGTAAATGTGAGGGATGCAAGTTGTGTAAGTAGTTCTTCGGTCCTTCTTTCGTTATATAATCTCAGAAACCCTCACCAACAACAAAGAATTTAGCAAGATGTACGATTTATCCGCCATACGTCAAGACTTCCCCATCCTGTCGCGCACGGTGTATAACCGTCCGCTGGTGTATCTTGACAATGCTGCCACCACTCAGAAACCGCTGTGCGTGCTGGATGCCATGAGAGAGGAGTACCTCAATGTCAATGCCAATGTGCACAGGGGTGTGCACTATCTGTCGCAGCAAGCCACCGACCTGCACGAGGCTGCCCGTGAAACAGTGCGGAAGTTTATCAACGCCCGCTCCACGGCAGAGGTGATATTTACACGTGGCACCACCGAGAGCATCAACCTGGTGGCATCCTCGTTCTGCGAGGCAATGATGCAGCCGGGCGATGAGGTGATAGTGACAGAAATGGAGCATCACTCCAATATTGTGCCATGGCAGTTGCAGGCACAGCGTCATGGCATTGTGCTCAAGGTGATACCCATCAACGATAAGGGAGAACTGCAGACAGAAAGGCTGGAGCAGTTGATAACAGAGAAAACAAAGTTGGTGAGCATTGCCCATGTGAGCAATGTGCTGGGCACTGTGAATCCTGTGGCAGAGGTGGTGAGAATATGCCATGCCCATGAAGTGCCCGTGATGGTGGATGGAGCCCAGAGTGCGCCCCATCTCAAGGTGGATGTACAGGCAATGGATTGCGATTTTTACGCCCTTAGCGGTCATAAGATGTATGGTCCTACGGGAGTGGGTGTGCTCTATGGCAAGGAAGAATGGTTAGAGAAAATGCCGCCCTATCAGGGCGGAGGAGAGATGATAGACAGGGTGAGCTTTGAGAA
>CALZNR010000182.1 GCA_945827565.1 uncultured Prevotella sp. | reverse complement strand
CGTGTAAAGTGCAAAAAGGTCCGGTATTTGCCAATTTTGTGTTGGCAGATGAGATAAACCGTGCGCCAGCCAAAGTGCAGAGTGCGCTGTTGGAAGCCATGCAGGAAAAGCAGGTAACCATTGGCAGTACCACTTTTGCTTTGCCCGCTCCTTTCTTGGTGATGGCAACTCAGAACCCTATAGAACAAGAGGGAACTTATCCTTTGCCTGAGGCGCAGATGGACCGTTTTATGATGAAGGTGGTGGTGTCTTATCCCTCTATTGAGGAAGAGCGTCGTATTGTGAGAGAGAACTTGGCTGGAACACTGCCAGAAGTGCGACCTGTGACCACAGCCCAGGATATCATGGAAGCCCGTGAGGTGGTGCGTGAGGTATATATTGATGAAAAAATTGAGCGCTATGTGGCCGACCTTGTTTTTGCAACTCGTTTTCCCAATACATACGGTTTGTCTGATTTGACACCCCTCATAGCGTTTGGTGGCAGTCCTCGTGCAAGTATCTGTTTGGCTCGTGCCGCTCGCGCCTATGCCTTTATCAAGCAGCGTGGCTATGTGGTGCCTGAAGACATCCGTTCTGTGGCACACGATGTGTTGCGTCATCGTATAGGTCTTACTTACGAGGCAGAAGCCACGGGAGTGAGTGTTGAGGAGATTATCAGCCGTGTTATCAACAAGGTAGAAGTGCCTTGATGTTTATGTGTTTGGCACATACAGCTTTAGATAATCGCAGATGCGGAACAATTTGGATATACAGAAAACAAAGTCATGGATACTCAAGAGATACTCAAGCGTGTGCGGCGCATTGAAATAAAGACGCGCGGACTCAGTGCCAACGTTTTTGCTGGGTCTTACCATTCAGCTTTTAAGGGTAGGGGTATGGCGTTCAGCGAGGTCAGAGAGTATCAGTATGGGGATGATGTGCGTGATATTGACTGGAATGTCACGGCACGTTTTCACCATCCCTATGTCAAGGTATTCGAAGAGGAGCGTGAACTCACCCTGATGCTTCTCGTGGATGTGAGCGGTTCGTTAAATTTTGGTACTCGCGGACAGTTGCAGCGTGACATGGTGACAGAGATTGCCGCCACGTTGGCATTCAGTGCTATTCAAAACAACGACAAAGTGGGTATGGTGTTCTTTTCTGACAGGATAGAGAAGTATATTCCTCCCAAAAAGGGACGTAAGCACATCTTGCACCTTATCCGTGAAATGCTTGATTTCCAGCCCTCCAGCACACATACCGACTTATCGGTGGCCCTTCAGTTTCTGATGCAGGTGATGAAGAGACGTTGCTCCGCCTTTCTGTTAAGCGATTTTGTGATTCCAGATGCCAATTATTCCCATCCTGTTTTTCAGATGGCAGGTCGGAGACACGACTTGATGGCCATACAGGTATATGACCGCTGGTTGGCGCAGTTGCCCGATGTGGGACTTATCAAAGTGGTGGATGCAGAAACGGGATATGAGCAGTATGTTGATACCAGCAGCAGCAAATTGCGCCGTTTGTACAGTCGCCACTGGCAGGAAAATCAGTCTCGTTTGTCAGAGGTGATGAGCAAGAGCCGCATCAGTCAGGTGAGCGTATCTACCGAGGGCGATTTTGTGCGTGCGCTGAAAGAGATGTTTACCCTGCGTCAAACAAAATACGTATCATGAAGCAAGTCGTAATAACTGCATTTTTGTTCCTTCTTTCCCTTGGCGTCAAGGCGCAGGGAAGTGTAGAGGCAAAGATAAGTCGGGTAGAGATGATGATAGGCGAGCAAGCCATCCTCTCCGTTTCTGCCATTTCTCCCAAGGGCGCCGCAGTGGTTTTCCCTGAATATCATGGCGACAGTACAATGGTAGCGGGTATAGAGGTTCTCTCTCATAAAGATGAACCTGTGATTGCTGCCAGTGAAGAGGGGATGGAGTGCCATGTGCGAAACTACCGTCTGACAGCCTTTGATGGAGCACTCTACTATTTGCCTCCCCTTGCCGTACAGGTGGGAAATAAGACGATAAAAACCAAAAGTCTGGCTCTGAAAGTTTTGGAGGTGGAGGTAGATACCACGCAGATGGACAAGTTTTTCCCTCCAAAGGATGTTCAAGATAACCCCTTCCTTTGGTCAGAGTGGTCGGCTGCGTTGTGGCTGAGCATCCTGCTGATGTTAGAGTGCGTGCTACTGTTGTGGTTGTATGTGCGCTTGCGTTCGGGCAAGCCTATCAAGATTTCCCTGAAGCCTATCAAGAGAATACTGCCTCATCAAAAGGCAATGGAGCAGATAGCCCTTATCAAGGCGTCTAATCTTGTCTCTTCTGAAAACTCCAAGGAGTATTACACACGTCTTACCGACACTCTGCGCAAGTATATTGAGGAGCGTTATCATTTCAGTGCCATGGAGATGACCAGCAGTGAGATTATCGAGCGCCTCACTTCAGAGCAAGATACAGGCGGTATAGGAGAGTTGAAAGAACTTTTCGTGACCGCCGACCTTGTGAAGTTTGCCAAATATTCTACCCTTATCAACGAGAACGACAAGAACCTGCTCAGTGCAATAGACTTTATCAATGCCACCAAGGTAGAGGCTCTGCCACAACAAGAGCAGCCCAAGCCTCAGCTTACCGAGCAGCAGCAGAAAGTGCTTTTCAAGCGCAGATGGCTTCGCGTGGTTGTTGTTCTGCTGTTTGTGCAGATACTCGCATTGTTGGGGTATGTGGTTTATCAGATAGCAGACATCATGGCATGGTAGGCAGTCTGTATTTTGCGTACATTATATAGATAGTTATGGAATTTGCAAATCGAGAATATCTTCTACTCCTTCTGTTGGTGATACCTTATTTGGTGTGGTATCTTATGTTCCGCAAGAAGTCTGAACCCACCATGCGTGTCAGTTCCACACAGGTGTTCAGTCGTGTACCCACATCGTGGCGTGTGCGTCTCATGCCCTTATCCATGATACTACGTTTGGTGGCTTTTGTGTGTATTGTTGTGGCATTGGCACGCCCTCAAACACGCAATGCGTGGCAAAGCCGTGAGGTGGAGGGCATCAACATCATGCTGGCTATTGACGTTTCCACCAGTATGCTTGCAGAAGATTTGAAACCCAATCGTATTGAAGCAGCCCGTCAGGTAGCAACAGAGTTTATCAGTGACAGGGAAAACGATAATATCGGCCTCACCGTATTTGCTGGCGAAGCGTTTACCCAGTGCCCCATGACTACCGATCATGCCACTCTGCTACAGATGTTGCATGGCGTGCAGCCCGATATAGCAGCCCGTGGTTTGATTCAGGATGGAACCGCCATTGGCATGGGATTGGCCAATGCAGTGAGCCGCCTCAAGGATATCAAGTCAAAAAGCAAGGTGGTGATATTGCTTACCGATGGTTCAAACAACATGGGCGACTTGTCTCCTATGACTTCAGCAGAGATTGCCAAGAGCCTGGGTGTCAGGGTATATACCATTGGTGTGGGCACCAATAAAACAGCCCCTTATCCCATGCCTGTGGCAGGTGGCGTACAGTATGTCAATATCCCTGTTGAGATAGACACCCAGACACTTGCCAATATTGCTGCCGCTACAGATGGTAAGTTCTATCGTGCCACCAATACCCGTGAGTTGCACGAGATATATAAAGAAATCGACAAACTGGAGAAAAGTAAGTTGAATGTCAAGCAGTTTTCGCGACGCTATGATGTGTTTCAGCCGTTGGTGGCTGTGGCAATGGTGGCGTTGTTCCTCGAATTACTGTTCAGTCTCACCCTGTTTCGTCGTATTCCATAGGTCCAAAATCTGAATGAAAAATTTATTACAGCCACATACCAGTTATCATGTTTAGGTTCGCAGATCCACAATATTTGTTCCTCTTGGCAGTCATCCCCTTGCTGATGTTGTTGCGTTTCTTTGTGATGCGCCACCGCAGCAAATTGTTGCACCGCATGGGAGATGCCGCACTCTTAAAACAACTCATGCCCAATGTGTCGCGCTGGCGTCCAGGCATCAAGTTTTCAATGCTCCTGTTGTCGTGGGCATTGATGTGTGTGATGTTGGCACGTCCGCAGCAAGGCATATCTATCAACAAAGAGAAACGTGCAGGTATAGAGACGTTGATCTGTCTCTTATACACATCTGACGCTGCCGACGATATGCAGTGTGTA
>CALZNR010000181.1 GCA_945827565.1 uncultured Prevotella sp. | reverse complement strand
AGAGACACCCTGATAGAAACATGAAAACTAATTTATAGAACATCCCTAAAAACAACGAACAATGGAACTAAACGAAATAAAAGCAGTATATTTTCTGGGTGCCGGCGGCATTGGCATGAGTGCCATCGCCCGCTACTTTATGCACAAGGGACTGGTGGTGGCAGGCTATGACAAAACCGACACACAGCTCACCCGTCAGCTCTGTCAGGAGGGCATGAGCATCCACTACACTGAGGATCTGGCGCTGATACCCGAGCCTTGCAAAAATCCCAAGGAGTGCCTGGTGATATACACTCCTGCCATTCCCAGCGACAATATAGAACTGCAATATTTCAGAGAGCAGGGTTTTGACATACAGAAAAGGGCGCAGGTGCTGGGCACACTGACACGTGCCCACCAAGGACTTTGCGTGGCAGGAACCCATGGCAAAACCACTACCTCTACCATGTGTGCACACATCATGCACCAGAGCAAAGCCGACTGCAACGCCTTTCTCGGTGGCATCTCCAAGAACTATCACACCAATTATATCCTGAGCCAAAGCGACTATGTGGTGATAGAAGCCGATGAGTTCGACCGCTCTTTCCATTGGTTGAGACCCTGGATGAGCGTGATTACAGCCACCGATGCCGACCATCTTGACATCTATGGCACCAAAGAGGCATACCTGGAAAGCTTTGCCCACTACTCCTCACTCATACAGCCCGGCGGGGCTCTCATCATTCATCGTGGACTGGAGATGCAGGAACGCTTGCAGCCCGGAGTGAGAAGATACGACTATGCACTGAATGAGGGCGACTTCCATGCCGAGAATATCGTGATAGACAATGGCGAGATAAGCTTCGACTTCGTGTCGCCTATAGAGCGTGTCAACAATATCCGCTTGGGACAGCCCGTGCCCATCAATATCGAAAACGGCATTGCTGCCATGGCTATGGCACAGCTCTGCGGATGCACGGCAGAGGAGCTGCGCAGCGGTATGGCATCCTTCCAAGGAGTGGAGAGGCGTTTCGACTTCAAGATAAAGAACAACACAACCGTGCTGCTGAGCGATTATGCACATCATCCGCAAGAGATATTCCAAAGTGCATCGAGCATCCGCCAGCTCTATCGCAACCGCAAGATTACAGCCATCTTCCAGCCCCACCTCTATACACGCACACGCGACTTCTATAAGGAGTTTGCCGACAGCCTGAGCCTGCTCGACCGTGTGGTGCTCTGCGATATCTATCCCGCCCGAGAGGAGCCTATCCCCGGCGTTACTTCGCAGCTGATTTACGACCATCTGAAGCCCGGCGTGGAGAAGGAGATGATACACAAGGAGCAGGTGCCCGACTATGTGCGCACCCATTCCATGGATGTGGTTGTGATCCTCGGGGCGGGCGATTTGGACAATATGGTGCCCGAAATACAGCAGATACTGGAGCAGAAAACGAAATAAACCATCCGTGATATGAATGTCAGAGTGAAAACCATCATCATCGCCATCATCGACGTTGCACTGGCAGCCTACCTGTTCTGTGCCATCACCGTGTTCAACCGCACGGATGATGACAATCAGTTGTGCGCTGCGGTGGATGTGCAGATACAGGATGATGTGGTGGATGGCTTTCTGGACAACAGCGAGATAGTGCGCCTAATGAAGCAACAGAAAATCTATCCCGTGTCGCAGCCCATGAGCAAGGTGGATGTGCGCAAGATAGAAAACGTGCTGGAGAAAAGTCCGTTTATCGACTCTGTGGAGTGCTTCAAGACCATTGATGCCGGGGTGGTGGTAAAACTCACGCAGCGTATGCCGCTGATAAGGGTGAAGAGCAACAGTGGTGAAGACTATTATATAGACAATAGGGGGGGTATCATGCCCAACAACCGATATGCAGGCGACTTGGTGATTGCCACAGGCGATATCAGCAAGGCCTATGCCTCCAAGGTGCTCAGACAGGTGGGCAACTACATCGTCAACAGCACTCTATGGCACAACCAGGTGGAGCAGTTGCACGTGCTTCCCGATGGCTCTATAGAGATGGTGCCGCGTGTGGGCGATCATATCGTATATCTGGGAGCACCCGTTGATATCCCTGCCAAGTTGGAACGCCTTGACAAGTTCTATAGATATGGACTGAAAGAGGCGGGATGGAACAAGTACGAGATGATCAACGTGGAGTTTTCCAACCAGATTATCTGTAAAAAACGTCACAAAAAGTCACGTGCGGCAGCCCCTGTGGCAGTGGCTCAGCCTGCGCCGCCGCAGCCCGCAGCAACAACAGCAGAGCAGCCAGCGGCAGCAGCGCAAAAGCAGTTGGCACCAGCCACCCCATCTGCGGCGAAGCGGGGAGTGTCAAACACGCAGAAGAGCGAGAAACCCTTGAAGGCAGTGGCAGGCAAGAAAGAAAATAAAAAGAAAACAAGCTAATATAGACGAAGAAAATGGCAGCAAAGGAATTTATCGTGGCAATAGAACTTGGCTCGTCCAAGATGACCGGTATTGCAGGAACAAAGAACCTCGATGGCAGCATCAATGTGCTGGCAGTGGTGAAGGAAAACTCCTCGTCGTTTATTCACAAGGGAGTGGTATATAATATTGACAGAACAGCGCAGTGCCTGTCTAATATCGTGAATAAACTCACCAAGCAGCTCAAGACAGAAATCAGGCAGGTGTATGTGGGTGTGGGAGGACAGTCTATCCGCAGTCTGCGTAACGTGATTACCAAGAACCTGGTGGTAGATACCAAGGTGACTCAGGATATGGTGAATGAGCTGTTGGATGCCAACCGCAACATGACATATACCGATCAGGAGATTATAGATGCCGCTGTACAGGAGTATAAGGTGGACAACCAGTATCAGATAGACCCTGTGGGCATACAATGCAAGCGTTTGGAGGGCAATGTCCTCAATATCCTGGAAAGAAAGACATTCTATAACAACCTCAACAGATGTTTTGAAACCGCTGGTATCCCCATTGCTGAAATGTATCTGGCACCTCTTGCCCTTGCCGACAGCGTGCTCACCGAGGCAGAGAAACGCTCGGGATGCGCCTTGGTGGATATAGGAGCCGACACCGTTACCGTGTCTGTATATAGCAAGAACATTCTGCGCCACCTGTCGGTATTGCCACTTGGCAGCAGCAACATCACCAAAGACATCGCCTCACTGCAGCAGATAGAAGAGAGCGAGGCAGAGAAGATGAAGTTGAAATATGGCTGTGCCTATACCGAAAATGCCGACATCGACAATACCCTGATGCTGCCCATCGATCAGGAGAGAAAGATAGAGAGCCATAAGTTTATCGAGATAGTGGAGAGCCGTTTGGAAGAGATTATCGAGAACGTGCTGCACCAGATTCCCACTGAATATACCGACAAACTGCTGGGCGGAATCATCCTCACGGGTGGCGGTTCCAATATGAAGAACATTGAGAAGGCCTTTGCCAACCACGCACATATCGACAAGATTCGCATCGCCAAGTTTGTGACACAGACAGTTACTTCCAGCAATCCCGAAATCACTGCCCGCAACGGTATGATGAACACTGTGCTGGGACTGCTTGCCAAGGGAGATATGAACTGTGCCGGAGGTGAGGCTACCGAGGCCGACCTGTTCTCTACCGGCAACAAACAGCCGGTTGCCACTGCCGAGCGTACCAAGGCACGACAGGCGGCGGAAACACCTACCGGAGTGGTGCGCACAGAGGCAGAGAAGCAGCAGGCAGAGGAAGAGGCACGCCGCAAGCGTGAAGAAGAGGAACGCCTGAAACAAGAGGAGGCTGCTGAAGAGGCGCGCAAACGCCGCGACGAGCGCAAGAAGAAAAGCCTGTTCTATAAGTGCGTCAACGGACTGAAACGTCTGGGAGAAACCATGACCAAGGAGGAAACAGATAACTAATCAAGGAAGGGATAAAACTATGACAGAGCAAGATAACAACATGGGAGCCCTGGATTTTGGAGCACCCGAAAAGGAAAATAGCATCATCAAGGTGATTGGTGTAGGTGGAGGTGGCGGCAACGCCGTGAACCACATGTATCGTGAAGGCATTCACGATGTGTCGTTCGTAGTGTGCAACACCGACAAACAGGCTCTCAATGACAGTCCTGTGCCTGTCTCTTATACACATCTCCGAGCCCACGAGACAGGCAGAAA
>CALZNR010000180.1 GCA_945827565.1 uncultured Prevotella sp. | reverse complement strand
TTCTCTACCAACACCTTCCCCACATGGAGTTTGTCAGTTTTTTTTTTTTTTGTTTGGGATAATGGAGAGATCAACACTATACGAGGCAACCGTGGATGGATGCAGGCCAGAGAGAGCGTGCTCAACAGCGAGGCGCTGGGCGACATCAGGCAGATATCACCCATTGTACAGCGTGGCATGAGCGACTCTGCCAGTCTGGACAATGTGTTCGAGTTCTTTGTGATGAGCGGTTTGTCGCTGCCACATGCCATGAGCGTGATGGTGCCCGAGAGCTTCAACGACAAGAACCCCATCACCGAAGACCTGAAGGCATTCTACGAGTACCACTCCATCCTGATGGAACCATGGGACGGACCTGCCGCACTGCTGTTTAGCGACGGTAGGTTTGCCGGAGGTATGCTCGACCGTAACGGACTGCGCCCCGCACGCTACACCATTACCAAGAACGACACCATGGTGGTGGCAAGCGAAGTGGGAGTAATGGATTTTGACCCCACCGAGATAGCCGAGAAGGGACGCCTGCAACCAGGAAAGATACTGCTGATAGACACCCAGGAGGGCAAGATATACTATGACGGAGAAATCAAGGCACAGTTGGCTGCCGCACACCCCTACCGCCAGTGGCTCTCTACCAACCGCATACAGCTGGAAAAACTGAAGAGCGGACGAAAGGTAGAGAATGCAGTGCCCGACTTGGTGCGCCGTGAGATTATGTTTGGCTATGGCGAGGAGGATGTGGATGGCACCATCGTGCCCATGTCAACCAAAGGACAGGAGCCTACTGCCGCCATGGGCAACGACACCCCGCTGGCAGTGCTCAGCAACAAGCCACAGATATTCTTCAATTACTTCCGTCAGCAGTTTGCACAGGTCACCAACCCCGCCATCGACTCCATACGCGAGGAACTGGTAATGTCGCTCACCGAATACATCGGTAGGGTGGGCACCGGCATCCTAAGTCCCGACGAAACCAACTGTAAGATGGTGCGCCTGCCGCATCCCATCCTGAACAACACACAGTTGGACATACTCTGCAACATCAGATACAAGGGATTCAACACCGTGAAGCTGCCCATGCTCTTCCCCTGCGCCAAAGGAGAGGAAGGATTGCGACAAGCCATCGACAAACTGTGCAAGGATGCAGAGCGTAGCGTGGACGAGGGCTATAACTACATCATTCTGAGCGACCGCGATGTAGATGAGGCACATGCAGCCATCCCATCATTGCTGGCAGTGAGCGCCGTACACCACTACCTGATTTCTGTGGGCAAGCGCGTGCAGACAGCATTGATAGTAGAGAGCGGCGAGATACGCGAAACCATGCACGCCGCCCTGCTGCTGGGCTATGGAGCATCTGCCCTCTGTCCCTATATGACCTTTGCCATCCTCGACGACCTGGTGAAGCGCCACAAGATACAGGAAGACTATGCCACCGCAGAGGCCAACTATATCAAGGCAGTAAAGAAAGGACTGTTCAAGATTATGGCAAAGATGGGCATATCTACCATCCGCTCCTATCGTGGTGCCAAGATTTTTGAAAGCATCGGCTTGAGCGAGAGTCTGCTCCGCAACTACTTTGGTACAGAGAGCAGCACCATCGGTGGTATCGGACTTGCCACCATCGCCAAAGATGCCATCGCCCTGCACGATGCCGCCTTCTCCAAGCACACGCAGACCGACTTCCTGCCCAATCTGGGACAGTTCAACTATCGCAAAGACGGTATCCGTCATGCCTGGAACCCCGAAACTATCGCCACCCTGCAGCTGGCCACACACACAGGCAGTTACAGCAAGTTCAAGGAGTTTACCAAACTGGTTGACGAGAAAGAGACACCTATCTTCATACGCGACTTCTTCGGATTTAAGCGCAACCCCATCAGCATCGACAAGGTAGAGCCCGTGGAGAATATTGTGAAGCACTTCGTGGCTGGTGCCATGAGCTTCGGTGCCCTTTCCAAAGAGGCACACGAGGCCATCTGCTTGGCAATGAACAAACTGGGTGCACGCTCCAACACCGGCGAGGGAGGAGAGGACAGCGAACGTTTCCACAGCACCGTGGATGGTATCTCGCTCTCTTCCAAAACCAAGCAGATAGCATCCGGACGCTTTGGCGTAACCACAGAATATCTGGTCAATGCCGAGGAGATACAGATCAAGGTGGCACAGGGAGCCAAGCCCGGTGAGGGCGGACAGTTGCCCGGATTCAAGGTAAACGAGGTGATTGCCAAGACACGTCACTCCATCCCAGGCATCTCGCTCATCTCACCGCCACCTCACCACGACATCTATTCTATTGAAGACCTGGCACAGCTCATCTTCGACCTGAAGAATGTAAACCCCAAGGCTGCCGTGAGCGTGAAGCTGGTGGCAGAGAGTGGAGTGGGAACCATTGCCGCAGGTGTGGCAAAAGCCAAGGCCGATCTCATCGTTATCTCAGGAGCCGAGGGAGGCACAGGAGCCAGTCCGGCTTCCAGTATGCGCTTCGCAGGTATCTCGCCCGAGATAGGTCTGAGCGAAACACAGCAGACACTGGTGAAAAACGGACTGCGTGGACAGGTGCGCCTGCAGGTGGATGGACAAATAAAGACTGGTAGAGACATCATCACCATGGCACTGCTCGGAGCCGAGGAGTTTGGTTTTGGTACCACCTGTCTCATTGTGCTGGGCTGTGTAATGATGCGCAAGTGCAACCTCAACACCTGTCCGCTGGGCGTCACCACCCAAGACCCCGAGCTCAGAAAGCATTTCATTGGCAGATACGAGTATCTGGTGAACTACTTCACCTTCTTGGCACAAGAGGTAAGGGAGTATCTGGCAGAGATGGGCTACACCTCGCTCGACGATATCGTGGGTCACACCGAACTGATTACCCGTGAGCGTGCCATCCCCAACAATGAACCGAAATACAAGGTGCTCGACTTCAGCAAGCTGCTCTTCCAAGAGCCAACCAACTGCATGTTGCACCACGACAAAAACAGCGTGTCGGGATTGGATGCCACACTGCATGATGTGCTCGACCAGCAGATCATGAGGGCCTCAGAGAAAGCGCTGGAGCGACAGGAAGAGGTGAACCTTGACTATGCCATCAAAAACACCGACAGAGCCGTGGGAACCATGCTCAGTGGAACCATCGCTGCCAAATACGGCGAGGCCGGACTGCCCACCGATACCATCAACGTGAAGTTCAAGGGCTCGGCAGGTCAGAGTTTCGGAGCCTTCCTGATGAAGGGTGTAAACTTTAAACTTGAGGGAGAGGCCAACGACTACTTCGGAAAAGGACTCAGCGGCGGACGCATCGCCATCCTGCCACCCACACGCAGCAACTTCACTGCCGAGGATAATATCATTGCCGGAAACACGGGTCTCTATGGAGCCACCAGCGGCGAACTGTATATCAACGGCAAGGTGGGCGAACGCTTCGGCGTGCGCAACTCAGGTGCCATTGCCGTGATCGAGGGTGCTGGCGACCACTGCTGCGAGTACATGACAGGCGGTAGAGTGGTGGTACTTGGCGAAACAGGGCGCAACTTCGCCGCAGGTATGAGTGGCGGTGTGGCTTACGTGTGGGACAAGAACCACGACTTCGACTATTTCTGCAATATGGACATGGTGGAGATAAACCTGGTGGAAGACAGCAGCTACCGCAAAGAGCTGCACGAACTTATCCGTCAGCACTACCTCTACACAGGCTCTAAACTGGCACGCACCATGCTCGACGACTGGAACCGCTATGTGGAAGACTTTATCCAAGTGGTGCCTATAGAGTACAAACGTGTGCTGCAAGAGGAGCAGGTGAAGAAACTGCAGCAGAAGATTGCAGACATGCAGAGGGATTATTAAAAGCCTCACCCCCCCTGCCCCTCTCCAAAACAGAGGGGAGTAATTACCTTTAAAAGCAGGGGGGGTAAGGATTATAGAATAATATTCAAAATAGTTTATGACAAACATGCCACACTCTTACCGAGAAAACACATCATCTCCCCTCTTTCTTGGAGAAGGGCAGGTGCTGAGGCTTTTCACCTCCTCTCTCTCTTGGAGAAGGACAGGGCTGAGTCATTTTATCTCCTCTCTCTTTTGGAGAGGGGCAGGGGGTGAGGCTTTTTTATAACCTGTCTCTTATACACATCTCCGAGCCCACGAGACAGGCAGAAAT
>CALZNR010000179.1 GCA_945827565.1 uncultured Prevotella sp. | reverse complement strand
CGAGAACAGGGAAGCCAAAAGATATATTCGGCACAAAAACGCCATCCATCACATCCAAATGCAGCCAATCGGCTTCACTTCGGTTTATCATGTCCAACTCTTGCTCCAAATGCAGGAAATCTGCGGCGAGCAACGAAGGTGAAATCATCGTCATATAGCAATTCTCTTTTAGTTCATGCACAATGGCACAACAGAGCCATCAGCCAACTTTGCCACTCTGTAGGCACGTGCAAACTGCTTGATAAATAGTATTGTTTGTTCTTTGGGACGATAATTTTCAGAAGTAAAATAATCCATAGGCATTCTTATTTGCGTTCTGTTAGAGAAACGCTTGAATGTATTTTTTATTTTACACTCCACAAAATAATTTGGTCGAACTATGACAGAAGTCATTCCTTCATCTCCAAAATCCGATACACAATCCCATTGGCACGTGGTGCTGATGCTATGAACGCAACACACACATTTCCTTATCCTTCATACCATTGATAAAGTCAGTGGCCATCATGCGCTTCTTACCAGCTAACTGGAGTTCTTGCAATTCCAGCCATCCATCGGCCGTAGCCACATACAGCTTCTTCTTCTCTATCATCAGAGTTCCAGGAGTTTCATTTTGAATGGCCAGCGCTGTTATGCTGGTCTTATATACTTTCAATATGGTTTGCTTACCGTCTGGCTCTGTAAAATAGGTCCAGGCACCAGGTATAGGACTCAATCCACGAACGAAATCGTGCACTCGCTTTTGCGACTGATTCCAACCAATGATGGTATTCTCCTTAAACAGTTTTGGGGCAATGCACTGTAAGTCGTCATCCTTAACCAAAGATTCCTGTGCTATAGCCTCGGGATGTCCATCACTGTCAATTACCTTTTCCACAGTTTTCAGGCATATCTCTGCACCCAGTTTCATCAGTCTGTCATACACTGCCTCCACATCATCCTCTGAATCAATGGGAGTGGATTGCTGCATGATGATCTTGCCTGTATCTATATCCTTGTCTAAGAAAAATGTGGTAACACCTGTCTGCGTTTCTCCGTTGATGATTGCCCAGTTGATGGGTGCTGCACCACGATAGCGGGGCAACAGGGCTGCATGAACATTGAAGGTTCCATATTCAGGAAAATCCCACACCACCTGTGGTAACATTCTAAAAGCCACCACCACCTGCAGATTGGGATTCCACTGCCTCAGTGTCTCAAGAAAACTATCATCTTTCATTTTTTCCGGTTGTGCCACAGGCAGATGATGCTCCAAGGCATATTGCTTCACTGGCGAGGGCCGAAGCACACTGCCATGACGTCCCACGGGTTTATCAGGCTGGGTAACGACGCCCACCACATGGTAATGCTCTTCCACTAATGCGCGAAGCGTTTCCACTGCAAACTCAGGCGTACCCATAAACACAATTCTCAAATCTTCTTTCTTCATGCTTCAATCAGTCTTGACTTAAATCCGCAACCATTTTTCTGTACATTCCATACATTCTTTGTCGGGAGATATACCCCTTCAGGTGTTTGTCGGCATCCATCACTGGCAGCCAGTCGGCATGTGTTCTATCAAAAGCACTCATCACTTCCGTCATCGGCGCATCATCTGCAAGCACTACAGCGGGTGGTGTCATCAACTGCTGTGCCTTGAAATGATGATACAACTCTATTCTGAAAAGCACATGTCGGATTTTCGTGATATTGATCTCGCCCAGCAGACAGCCGCCTGCATCCAGCACTGGCAGGATATCCGTTTTGCTGCGGCTCACCTTGTTCACTATTTCTCCAAGATACATATCAGGTTTCACTGCAAGAAACTGCTTGTCGATGACACTGTCCAAGCTCATCAAGGTAAGCACGGCATGGTCGGTGTGATGAGTAATCAGTTTGCCTTCTTTGGCAAGGCGCATACCGTAGATGCTGTGCTTCTCAAACAGGTTAATGGTAAGATAGGCACACACGCTCACAATCATCAGAGGCATAAACAGGTCGTAGCCTCCCGTAATCTCCGCTATCAGGAATATTCCTGTGAGCGGGGCATGCATCACTCCCGACATCACCCCTGCCATACCAAGCAGTGCAAAATTCTTTTCAGGCAGATACACTCCCACATGATACGTATTCCACAGGTGTGCAAACAGGAAGCCAGCGAAGCAGCCAATGAACAGACTGGGGGCAAATGTTCCGCCACAGCCGCCTCCGCCATTGGTGGCAGAGGTGGCCACCACCTTGGTAAACATTACCAAAGCGAGGTAGAGTACCAGCATATTCCCCTGTCCGGAAAAGAGGGAGTTATTCAGAATATTGTTCCAATCTTGCTGTGTCTGTCCATTGAGCAGCAGGTTGATGTCTTTATAACCCTCGCCGTAAAGCGATGGAAAAAGGAAGATGAGCAGACTAAGCGTCACCCCACCGATACACAGTTTTACGTATGGTTTGTCCTTGTAGCGTGCAAACACGCCTTCACAGAGGGTCATGGTACGAATAAAATAAAGACTTACCAATCCGCACGCCACTCCCAGCAGTATGTTGGCTGGCACTCGTTCCACCGTCCACACACTGTCAAGATGAAAGGTGAAAAGTGCGGTTGAACCTCTGAAGATATAGGTGAAACAGGTGGCAGTGACGCAAGAGATAAGTATGGGCAACAGAGATGCCATGGTAAGGTCTATCATCAATACCTCAAGTGTAAACACCAGTCCTGCAATAGGCGCCTTGAATATGCCGGCAATAGCACCTGCAGAGCCACAGCCCACCAGCAACATCAAGGTATTGTTGTCCATCTTGAACAACTTGCCCAAATTAGAGCCTATGGCTGAGCCTGTGAGCACAATAGGAGCCTCAGCACCAACCGAACCTCCAAAACCAATGGTGATGGCAGAGGCAATGACTGAAGACCAACAGTTATGCCCTCTGAGCCGACTGCGCTTACTGCTGATGGCATACAATATTCTGGTGATGCCATGGCTGATATTGTCCTTCACCACATACCTCACAAAGAGAGAGGTGAGATAGATACCAATGACAGGATATACCAAATAGAGCCAGTTGGCTGTGCCACTGTCAAACGAACTGGTGAGAAACAGCACTATCTGGTTGATGAGACCGTGCAGGATAAAAGCAGCCATGGCAGCAAAAAGACCTACCATAAACGCAAGTATCAGCACAAACATTTTTTGGCTGATATGCTCTTCCCGCCACTTCAGTACTCTGTTTAGCAAACGGTGCTCCTGTTCTCTGTCAAGATATTCTTCTGCTGTCACTTTCTGATGATTTTCACTTCTCCATTCACGCCAAGTTTCACGATGCTCGAAGCTTTATGGGGCTTGTGTTCCTGCCGTCGAGCGAAACATACGTAATCCACTGCTTCAATGATTTCTGGTGCAATGTCTCCATAGTTCTGTGCCGTAGGCTCTCCCGAGATATTGGCAGAAGTAGAAACAATGGGTTTTTGGAAACGATAGCACAGCTCCTTGGAAAAGGCCTCCTGGGTGATGCGCATACCAATACTACCATCTTCTGCCACAAGGTTTTCAGCCAGATTTACGGCACCGTCGAGTATCACAGTCAGCGGTGTGTCGGCACACTCCAACAGTTCCCATGCCACTGCAGGAACCTGTCTCACATAGCGCTGCAAACGGGCATCGCTATCTACCAAACATATAAGTGCTTTGCTGTCATCGCGCTGCTTTATCCTATACACCTTTGCCACTGCCTCGGCATTGGTGGCATCACAACCTATTCCCCAAACAGTGTCGGTAGGATACAGGATAACACCGCCCTTTCTCAGCACTTCCACCGCTTTTTTTATATCTTCCTCTATCTTCATAATCATTGTCTTTTCGAGACACGGAAAACCACACCATATATAAGTATAAGACCGTGACCATCCGTGCCAAAATCTCTCAATATGATTCTTAGAACTCGCTCGTAAAGTGGAATTTGATATGCTTAAAGTCCTCTTGCGCCATACTTAGCACATAGCCACTGTCGGCAAGGAACACATCTCTACCCTCTTTGTCTTTTGCCATGTATTGGTACTTGCGCTTCTTAAAGTTTTCCAGCTCTGCTTCATCGTCACTTTCTATCCAGCATGCCTTATACAGATGCACTGGTTCCCAACGGCATTTGGCGTTGTATTCGTTCTGTCTCTTATACACATCTGA
>CALZNR010000178.1 GCA_945827565.1 uncultured Prevotella sp. | reverse complement strand
CTCTTCCTTTTGTGGGGAATTATCTGCTGTTCAAAAAAAAACAGTCCGCCTTCTGTCCGACGGACTGTCTCTTGCAGTCTTGTCTCTTGCTGTCTTGTTTCTTGCAGTATGTTATTCTGTCTTTTTCAGTTCAAGCACCACGTTGCCCTCTTTGTCTTTCAGTTGCAAGCCGTTCTTGGTGGTTTGGTAGGTAGCCACCTTGCTCATGGCCTCCACCACCTGCTGTTCCACATCCATGTTGTGGCACATCATACGGGTCATTGCCATCTTGTCGTCAAAGGTCAGGGCACCTGTGGCGGCATCTGCCTGCAGGGTTCCCGTCATGCGGTTGCAGCCTGCGCAGCCATACACGCGCTTGGCAGCCACGTCGAAACCAATGAAGGCACGACTGTCTAAGGGCGTAGCGGTGATGTCTTTGCCGTTGATTTTTACAATGTTCCACTCTCCGTTGATTGCATCGAGAGATGCCGTCTTCTTCACAGAGGCACACGATGCCATCAGGGTCATCGCTGCCATCAATAACATTTTTGCTTTCATATTTTGCAAAGATAATCATTTTTCATTTAAAAACGTTACCTTTGCAAATAGAATAACTGTAACCACTATGCAAGAAACCAGACAGAACAAGATTGCGCGACTGCTGCAAAAGGAGTTGAGCATCATCTTTCAGCGACAGACACAGCAGATGCATGGCGTGATGGTGTCGGTGACACGTACCAAGGTATCGCCCGACCTGAGCATCTGTACAGCCTATCTGAGCATCTTCCCCAGCGAGAAGGCAGAGGAGATTATAAAAAATGTGACAGCCAACGAGAAATCTATCCGCTATGAGTTGGGCACCAAGGTGCGCTACCAGCTGCGCATTATTCCTGAGTTGCGTTTCTTTGTAGATGACTCATTGGACTACATAGAGCGTATAGACGCCCTGCTGAAAGAATAGCGCATGAATTTCCCCTTCTACATTGCACGCAGGTACCTGTTTTCTCGCAAGAGCACGCACGTTATCAACATCATCAGCGCCATCAGCGTCACGGGTGTCACTGTGGCCACCATGGCATTGGTGGTTACGCTGAGTGTGTTCAACGGATTCCATGATTTGGTGGCTTCGCTCTTCACAGCCTTCGACCCACAGCTGAAGGTGGCGCCTGCCAAGGGAAAGGCGGTGGCTGCCGACGAACCCGCCTTGGAGAAGATCAAGGCACTGCCACAGATTCAGGTGGCCACGGAAACGGTAGAGGATGTGGCACTTGCCGTGTATGGCGAGCGACAAACCATGGTGACCATCAAGGGCGTGCAAGACAATTTTGACAGTCTTACCCATGTGCGGGAGATACTGCAGGGCGATGGCACCTATGAGTTGCAGGCAGCTGACCTTAGTTACGGTATTCTTGGCATCCGGGTGGCAGAGATACTGGGCATGGGCTACAGTTTCAAGTATCCTCTCAGGATTTTTGCCCCACGGCGCGACGGACAGTTGGATATGTTCAATCCCGAAGAGTGCTTCTATGCCGACGAGTTGTATTCGCCCGGCGTGCTTTTCTGTGTCAAGCAGGCCAAGTATGACAAGAACTATATCCTGACCAACATCCATTTTGCGCGCCGCCTCTTTGACATGCAGGGCATGGTGAGTGCGCTGGAGTTGCGCCTGAAACCGGGAAGCAACTTTGAAGCGGTGAAGTCGGAAATCAAGGAGATTGCGGGCGACCGCTTTACGGTGAAAGACAGGTTTGAACAGCAGGAAGACACCTTTAATATTATGAAGATAGAGAAGCTGATGGCTTTCAGCTTTCTCACCTTTATCTTGGTGGTGGCTTGTCTGAACATCATCGGCAGTTTGTCTATGCTGATGATAGACAAGAAGAAGGATGTGGTGACCCTGCGCAATCTGGGAGCCAGCGACAGGCAGATAGTGCAGGTGTTTCTGTTTGAAGGTCGCCTGATATCTCTGGCTGGTGCCGTGCTTGGCATTGTGCTGGGACTGCTGCTCTGCTGGTTGCAACAAACCTTCGGACTTGTAGGTTTGGGGCGCAGCAGCGGTTCGTTTATCATCGACTCCTATCCTGTGAGTGTGCATGCCGAGGACATTCTCATCATCTTCATTACCGTGCTTGTAAGCGGTTTCTTGGCGGTGTGGTATCCCGTGAAATATTTTGCCAAGAGACTGTTAAACCCAAAACGGTCATGAGCGTTATGATGATAACAGTCTAATGCTAAACCCAAAACGGTCATTAGGCCATTATGCGCAAACGAACTTTCTTTTTGGCATCTGTCTTCCCGTTTCTCGGTTACAATGGAGCCCCATTGCGCCCTCAAAACGAGAACACATCTTCTCAAAAATAGAAGTTGTTATCATCATAACGCTAATGGCCGTTTTGGGTTAAAGGAGAGCGAATAAGGAAAAGAAGTAGCACCGTGTGAGAGGTGTGTCAAAAAAAAAGCAACTTTCAAGAGGCAAGGTACTCTCTCCTGAAAGTTGCTTTTTATGTGGGGAATTTATCTGTACAGTCTTGCTTTGCCGTTCACAATATACAGTCCCTTGGCAGCGGGTTTGTTTACACGCATACCCTGCAGGTTGTATATCACGTTGTTGGTATGGGTGGGCTTCACCTCTATGCCCTTGATGGCTGTTGCCTCGCCATCTAAGATATTCATCTTTAATGGACCACCGTAGTACACCAAGTAAGACTTGCCTACTGCCAGCTCACCGGTAGCGCCTTCAACCACCTTGCTAAACTTGGTGTCGCTCTCCAGGATGTATGCGTCGCACTCTAATGCCAATAATTTTTCTGCACTGTAAGGCTCTCCTAATACATCCTTGAGGAAGTTGCGATGAAGTACCTCCCATTCATCCGGAGTAATGCTGTTTATATCCTCCAACACAGGAACAGTAGCGGTGGTAGCTGCGTCCAGTTTCTTCAATACCAAACCTGTTCTTGCAGGCACTTTGGTCACCTTCTCCAGTGTCACATTCTTGCCGTCATTGCTGTATGCAATGTAGGCCTCTACATCGGTATTGCCGGTGAAGTCGAGAGGCACAGTGGCACTGAATGTAGAATAGGTATAGTTGGCCGGGAGAGAGATGCTCCTGGGGGTATCACTGCAGAAGAGGGTTATGATGAGACAGGTTTGTTTGCCTGCAACAGAGAATGACAGGGAGCCTGTGGCAGGAGAGGAGAGTGTGATGGTGTGACTTGCGTGCTGTGTTCCACCAGGATTTAATTTTGCAGGGAACACATACTGTGTGGGAGTGAATGTCTCGCCATTGAGGCTTTGGATGTAAGAGTCTGTTTCTTCGTAATTGTCATATCCTGCAAAGTTGATCTTCTCCACGCACTTGCCATTGGGGATGGTCATGGTGTAGTTTGTGGTGGAGTATTTCACCGTGTTGTTTGTGCCCGCAGCGTATTCCTTCCTCCCGCTGTTGCTGATGCTTATACCGTTCTGGAAGTTCCATGTATAGTCTGGCTTTTCATCAACATAGGTCTCTGCCGAGATGATGAATGTTTCGTAATCGCCAGCCTCCTTCTCTGCATCTATCTTTGCCTTCCACAGCTCGTAGCTCTTGATGGTGCCATCGAGCCAACTGCCAAGATACTGGTAGCTGCGACGGTTGGTGGCCTTCAGAGAGGTGGCCACTGGTTGTCCGTACTTATCTTCTGCATCGGGGGTGTCATCGTAGTTGTACAGATGGCGGTAGAAGAGTTCCGGATAGTCGTTGGTGTAGATGGCGTAGATGGGCTGATAAGCCATTGCCTCGTTGTAGGATGCCTCAAGAATCTGGTACTCATAGTATTTGTAGCCAGTGGAGTGGTGGGTACGTTTGTTGCCTCTCGCTCTGAGCTTGTTGTAAAACTTATTATAGATAGCCTTGCCGCTCTCGCCACCTATCTGTATGAATCGTCCCCACAGGTTAGACCCCTTCTGGTCTATGATGTGGCGGTCAGCCTCTCCTTTGGAATTGGTATAGTTTTCCATGGCAGCGTTCTCCTTGTACTTATGCGTTTTAAACCATTCCACGGCGGCTATGATGCACTGCTGCAACTCCGCAGAGGGCTTGCTGATGGTCATCAGGTAAGAGAGGAGGGTGGCCGCCTCTGAGCCGCTGACAGCGGGCAGTTCGTGTGGGCGCCCCGGTGTGGGAAGGAAGTCCACGGGG
>CALZNR010000177.1 GCA_945827565.1 uncultured Prevotella sp. | reverse complement strand
AGATTTCTGCCTGTCTCGTGGGCTCGGAGATGTGTATAAGAGACAGCCATGAGCGGGAGCCCTTGATTTCATGGGGATTGAAGATGGTGGCAAAGAGCAGCAACAGCAGCAAACCATATATCACATAGGCAAAGGTGTCGTAGTAGCGGTCATCGAGCAGCAGTAGCACCAAGCCTATGCACAGCGAAGTGCCAATCCACACCACCTGCATACCCGAACGGGTGTCCAAGCTCAGGACATCTGTTTCGCCAAATGTGTAACTGGCACCGCACACGCTGATCCATCCGAAGGTGAGCAGTGCGACGTAGATACATATCGTCCACCAGTCCATTGAGCGAAGTACGCCTTTTTCCTTATCTCCTGCCATTGCTATTACATTATTCAAATACGCCAAAACTTATCTCACTGTGGCGCCATAGTTGATGCGCCGCTGCTGGAACTCCTCTGCCCTTTTCTGTGATTCGGGCGACAGCTTGCCATTGATATACTGCTCCATGATAAGCCCACCCAAGGGCACGCCATAGTCAGCACCCCATCCACCATTTTCCACATATACCGCCACAGCAATCTTAGGATTGTTCATAGGAGCAAAGCCCATAAACACAGAGTGGTCGTGCCCTCTGTTCTGTGCCGTTCCCGTTTTTCCGCAAGCCTCAAAGTTATATCTGCCCAATGCCCTGCACGTACCTCCCAGTACAGACATCCTCATGCCCTGCACCACATGCTGGTAGGCCAGTGAAGTGGCTTTGGTGTAGTGCTTCCGTGTGTAAAGGGTGTCTAACGGTTCTCCCTGTACCTTCTTCACCACATGGGGCACATAGAAGTATCCCCTGTTGGCTATGGTGGCACCCAGATTGGCTATCTGTAGCGGAGTGGCGTTTACCTCTCCCTGTCCAATGGAGATACTGATGATGGTCAGTCCGTTCCACGAGCCTTTGTAGGCACGGTCGTAGAACGCTGCATTGGGTATCAGTCCTCTGCGCTCTCCAGGCAGATCAATGCCCAACTTATAGCCAAAGCCCATGCTCACCATATAGTCACGCCAGGTGTTCATGGCATTCTGCACGCTGCCATACTTCGCCCTGTTGCCTATCATGTGCACAAGTCCCCAACAGAAGAAAGCATTGCACGAGGTGCTGAGTGCCGGTGCCAGGGGCAGAGGCGAGGCATGACCATGACAGCCCACATGCAGGCCGCGATAGTTGAAGCCATGTGCGCACCCATAAGGTGTGGATGGTGTGATGATACCTTCTGAAAGGAAGGTTAGTCCCTGGGTGGTTTTAAAGGTAGAGCCTGGCGGATACTGTCCCTGTATGCTACGGTTGAGCAATGGACGCCAAGGGTCGCGCGACAATCGCAGATGGTTCTTGCTTCTGCTGCGCCCCACCATAGAGCGCGGGTCGTAGGTGGGTGATGACACCATGCACAGCACTTCGCCCGTGGCAGGTTCTATCGCCACTATACTGCCTATCTTGCCTTCCATCAGCCGCTCGCCCAAGGCCTGCAGTTCCATATCAATGCTCAGTGTAAGGTTTTTGCCCGCCACTGGCTTGCGGTCGAAGCGCCCGTTCTGGTAACTTCCCTTCAGTCTGCCACGAGCATCACGCAGCAGTATCTGCACACCCTTCTCGCCACGCAGCTGTTTCTCGTAGTGTCTCTCCACACCCTGCTTTCCTATGTAATCTCCCGGCTGGTAATAATCGTCTGCGTCAATATCTTTTTGCGACACCTCTGCCACATCGCCCAGGATATGTGCGCCCATGGAGTATTGATACTGTCGGATGCTGCGCCTTTGCACATAGATACCAGGAAAGCGGAACAATTTTTCCTGAAACACGCTGTACTCCCTGTCAGAGAGTTGTGTCATAAACAGCTGTTGGGTAAAGCGGGAATAGCCCGGATTGCGCGAACGGTCTTTGATCACAGCCATGCGCTTGTTGAAATCCTCTTGGGTAATGCCGAGTGTATTGCAGAAATCAAGTGTGTCTAACTTGTCTTTTGCCTCATTCACCACAATCATGATGTCGTAAGAAGGCTGGTTGTAAACCATCAGTTTGCCATTGCGGTCGGTGATGACACCCCGCGCAGGGAAGTCTATCTTCTTCAAGAAAGCATTAGAGTCTGCATTTTTCTTGTAGTCATCACTCATAATCTGCAGGGTGAAGAGGCGCACAATATATACCAGGATGATGAGCACAGCCGCACCACCTATCACATATTGTCGTTTTTCAAGATTATAGTCCTTCACCGTTCAGCGTTTATCTTTTCTGCTGCATGTTTTCTATGGCAAGTATCAGCAGCACAGTGAGTATTGTGCTGCCCAGCACATTGTATATCAGGTCCATCACATCAAAAAGACGGAAAGACTCGAAGAGGAAGAAAAGGAAGCAATAGAGCATTGCCATGATCACGATATAGAAAGAGTATTTCAGCGGTCCCATATCGTGCAGTGTGGGTTTCACGTCGTCCATCATCTCATTGGAAACGAAGAGACGCAAGAAATAGGGTTGCACCGCTGCAACGGCTGTGAGCGATGCTGCTGCCACGCCGGGTGTATTGGAGAAAAGGTCGATGCAAAAGCCCAGTGCAAACGCCCACAGCAGCACTCCCCACTTGGGATAGGTACATGGAAAGGTGGTTATCATATACACATAGAGCAGAGGTGTGGCATAGCCAAACAGGCTTATTTGATTGAGCACCAGCACCTGCACCACACACAGCAGCACAAACATCAAGAACCTCTTGAACATGTCGATAGTCATGATAACATCCTTTCTATTTATCTTTGGTCTTCACCGAATCTTCCCCCTCCTTCATCAGTTGCAGGCGTTCTTGCATTCCCGTATCGTTGAGCACCAGCACATCACGCAGTCGGGAGAAATCAGTGGAGAGTTTTACCTCTACATTGTACGACAGTCCGTCTCTTGAATTGAACACCTTAGTGATACATCCCACAGGCACCCCTGGCGGGAAGATGGCAGAATAGCCATTGGTCTCCACCCAGTCGCCCTTGGCAAAACGTGCATGTCGGGGAATATCTTCCAGATACACGCGGTCGATGCGACCGCCATGCCAGCGCAGCGCACCAAAGTAGCCACGCTTGCGGATGGTGCAACTCACACGCGAACTACTGTTGATGATGGGCATCACAATGGCATAGTGTGCCGATGCCTTCATCACCACTCCCACCACTCCAGTGCCCGAAACCACTCCCATCTCAGGCTTCACGCCATCGGCAGTACCCTTGTTGATGGTTATCAGGTTGTCTTTCTGTGCCACGGTATTTCCCACCACCAGAGCCTCAATGGGCTGATACTGCTGCATCTGTTTCACCAGCAGTTTCTCGGCTGCAGTAGAGTCGTGCATGGCTCTGTTGTAGGCATCTGTCAACTGCTTTACCTGTCGTTCCAAATGAAAATTACGATTGGTGAGCAGGGTATTGTTCTGTCTGAGATGGAAGAAGGAGGTGAGTTCTGAATGCCACTCATACATCTTGCCTGCCACCACATTGGCAGACGATACCCACACACTGCCCTGATAGGCATTGTATCTGAATATCAGTGCCATGCTCACCACTTCGAGAAGCAGGAAGAGGAGCCAGTTGCTGTATTTTGCAAGAAAATCAAATAGGTTGCGCATCCTTAAAAAACATGTCGGTAGCAGTCCTTATTTCAGAACTGCCACCGATTCAACAGGGTTGTATGTTTCTGTGTTCTCCTTGTCCGACAAGCATGTGTTATCTCATCAAGAAAGAGAATCTGTCCACATTCTTCAAAGCCACTCCAGCTCCCTTTGCCACACTGTGCAATGGGTCGTCGGCAATATGGAAGGGGATGTTCATCTTGTCTGTCAATCGGCGGTCAAGACCACGCAGCAAGGCACCACCTCCACTGAGATAGATACCGTTTTTCACGATATCTGCATAGAGCTCTGGCGGAGTATTCTCCAAAGCAGAGAGTACCGCATTCTCAATCTTTGCCACTGTTTTGTCCAAGCAGTGGGCAATTTCCTGATAACACACAGGCACCTCCATGGGCAGTGCGGTGATACAGTTAGGACCATGCACTACATAGTCTTCAGGAGCCTCATCTCCCAGGTCGGTCAATGCCGAGCCCACGTGTATCTTGATACGCTCTGCCATGCGCTCGCTCACCTTCACATTGTGCTGACGGCGCATATATCTGTCTCTTATACACATCTGACGCTGCCGACGATCTGCAGTGTGTAGATCTCG
>CALZNR010000176.1 GCA_945827565.1 uncultured Prevotella sp. | reverse complement strand
GATTTCTGCCTGTCTCGTGGGCTCGGAGATGTGTATAAGAGACAGGAGTAACAACCTGCAGTCCATACCTGCTGCGGGTCTTTTTATGACGTCTTGCCATTCTTCTGTTCAAAAATTTACTTCTTCACACCACTTCTATGATGCAAACGACCACAAAGGTAGCCAAAAAATGGTATATTAAAGGGATGTGACGCACAAAGGATTGCTCATTTAACATGTATTAACCGCATTTGTGCCATATTTTTCTTACCTTTGGGCTTTGAAAACCAATTGAAGCACATGAGTACCGTTATTTATCCCTCGCCGGTCTTCGGTCCGGTACATAGCAGAAGACTGGGCGTGTCGCTGGGCATCAACCTGCAACCCGCCGACGGAAAGGTATGTTCGTTTGACTGTATATACTGCGAATGTGGCTTTAATGCCGACCGCCGACCACGCACCTCGCGCCCCACAAGGGAACAGGTAGCTGCGGGCTTGGAGCACCAACTGCAGCAAATGAAGGCGGAAGGCACCCTGCCCGATGTACTCACCTTTGCAGGCAACGGTGAGCCTACCTCGCATCCTCAGTTTAAAGGCATCATCAGCGACACCATAGCCCTGCGCAACAAGTATTGCCCGCAAGCCAAAGTGAGTGTATTGAGCAATGCCACCTACCTGCACCGCCCCGAGGTGAGAGAAGCACTGATGCTGGTGGATAATAACATACTGAAACTGGATACGGTGGATGCCACCTACATTGATAGGGTAGATAGACCCACTGGGCACTACGACGTGGAACAAGTGGTGGAGTGGCTCCTGTGGTTTCATGGGCACGTCATCATACAAACCATGTTTATGAGGGGCGAATACTGCGGAACAAGCATTGACAATACGGGCGAGGAGTATATAGTTCCCTGGCTTAACGCACTGCAAAAGATAGCCCCGCAAGAGGTGATGGTATATACCATCGACCGCGAGACACCAGCACAAGGTCTGCTGAAAGCTACCCACGAACAATTAGACAGCATCAAGCAGCGGGTAACAGCACTGGGCATTCCTTGCACCGCATCCTACTGACGCTGAACGTTATGTTTTACTGTTATTATAAACACACTGATCATTATGAGTAAACTTGTCATCAACAACTATGAAGATTTTGCCGCCATGCTGGGCAAAAATCTGGGAATTTCTGAGTACATTGAACTGACACAAGAGCGCATCAACATGTTTGCCGATGCCACACTGGACCACCAATGGATACACGTGGATACTGAGCGCGCCAAGGTGGAAAGTCCCTTCAAAAGCACCATCGCACACGGTTACCTCACTCTGTCTATGCTACCCCACCTGTGGAACGAGATTATCGAGGTAAACAATCTGAAACTGATGGTGAACTATGGCATGGACAAGATGAAGTTCGGACAGGCAGTGAAGGCTGGCGAGTCTGTCAGACTGGTGGCTGACCTACACGCCATCACCAACCTTAGAGGTACCGTGAAAGCGGAAATAAAGTTCAAAATAGAAATCAAAGACCAAAAGAAATGTGCCTTGGAGGGCATTGCCACCTTCTTGTACTACTTCAACTAAGGAGCAACGCTCACTGCAAACCGCACAGCATAACAAAGCAACAAGTTTAATAAGGTGGGGAAAAATGACACCCCACCTTTATAAATAGGAAAAAACACATAGGAATCCAAAGAGGCACTGACAGATGAAAAAACTACTCTCGCTTCCACCTAACCTGGTGAACAGCTTTCACAAAATAACAGGACTAAACACACAGCAATATTACTGCACCAGCGATCCAGTGGGACATAGATTGGGAAGTGGCGGAGGCACCACCTGGCTACTTGAACAATGCCAACAAGCAGAGGCACCACAGAAAAGTTTTGAAGAATGGCTGGAACAAGAACCGAGAATACTGCTGCATGCTGGCGGACAGAGCAGAAGACTGCCAGCATATGCACCCTCAGGCAAGGTACTCACGCCAGTACCTGTATTCAGATGGGAGCGCGGACAGCGACTATCGCAAACACTGCTCGACCTGCAACTGCCGCTTTATGAACAACTCATGGCTACCGCCCCACACAATATGCATACCATGGTGGTGAGCGGCGACGTGTTTATACGCGCCAAGGGAGCACTGCCCCCCATACCTCAAGCGGATGTAGTGTGCTACGGACTATGGCTCGATGCCTCAGTGGCACGCAACCACGGTGTATTTGTGAGCGACAGGCAAACGCCATCGGTACTGAAAAAGATGCTGCAAAAGCCCTCAGTGCAGACTCTAAACCAACTACAGCAAACCGACTTCTATCTCACCGACATTGGTATCTGGATACTGAGCGACAAAGCAGTGACACTACTCCGAAAGCACTCAAAGAAACAGGGAGAATGGTGCGAATACGACCTATATAGTGAGTTTGGATGCTCTCTCGGCACCCATCCAGACATCATAGACGAGGAACTGAAATCACTCTCGGTGGCTGTACTGCCCCTACCAGGAGGCGAGTTCTACCACTTTGGCACCAGCAGAGAGATGATATCCTCTACTTTGGCTGTGCAAAATCTGGTGAACGACCAGCGTGAAATCATGCACCACGACACCAAGCCACATCCCTCCATCTTTATTCAGAACGCACACACCTCCATCAAAATCACAGAGCAAAATACCAACCTATGGATAGAGAATAGCGAGGTTGCAGAAGGATGGACACTCACTCACGACCACGTGATCACAGGTGTGCCACACAACAAATGGCATCTGACACTGGCTCCAGGACAGTGTATCGACATTGTCCCCATTGGAGAAAAGGAATATGCAGTGCGACCCTACATGATAGACGATAAGTTTGCAGGAGAGTTGCAGCAAACTCCCCTATTCCCCATAGTGGAGAATATCGATGAAATGGGGCAAATTCTTGAACAGATGTTGGAAAACGACAACCGATTGCCTGCTACCTGTGCCGCCCATAGGATGATGAGTGCAGAAGATTTATCGGCACAAGCCAACCTGAATCGACTGGTGGCGCAACGCAGAGCCTTTGCAAAAGGAGCCTGGGGTGCCATTGCTGCCAACCACAGAAAGAGCGTGTTCTATCAACTGGACCTGCAACACGCTGCACAGTGCTTTGCACAAGAACATATCCCCCTGCCTCAACCCGTGGCAGAAGACACACCACTGCTCAACAAAATACATGATGCCATGTTTCGCTCTGAAGTGCTACGTATGCAAGGCAAAGAAGAGCATCATGAACAAGAGCAATGCGCCTTCAGCTTGCTGCGAGAGGCTCTCACCGCCACTGCCCACGAAAAGCAGCATCCTAAGCTGGCTGTTTACGCCGACCAGATAGTATGGGGACGCAGTCCGGTGCGTATAGATCTGGCTGGTGGATGGACAGACACCCCACCCTACTGCATGATGGAGGGGGGTAATGTGATTAACATTGCCATAGAGCTAAACGGTCAACCGCCCCTGCAAACCTATATCAAGCCCTGTAAGGAGCATCATATCATCTGCCGAAGCATAGACCTCGGCGCATCAGAGGTGATAGAAACCTACGAACAACTGGCCGACTTTATGCACGTGGGTAGTCCCTTCTCCATCCCTAAGGCTGCACTGGCACTGGCAGGCTTCCTGCCCAACTTCTGTGACGAGCACTACAACACGCTGCAACAGCAACTGGAGGCTTTTGGTTGCGGCATAGAGCTCACCCTACTCTCTGCCATTCCCGCAGGCAGCGGACTGGGTACCAGCAGCATACTTGCCGCCACAGTGCTGGGAGCCGTGAGCGACTTCTGCTCCTTGGCATGGGACAAAAACGAGATAGGCAAACGCACACTGATACTGGAGCAACTACTCACCACAGGAGGAGGCTGGCAAGACCAATTTGGAGGCGTACTGGGAGGAGTGAAACTGCTGCAAACAGAACGGGGTTTCCAACAGGATCCCTTAGTGAGATGGCTGCCCGATGACGTTTTCACCTCACCCGAATATGCACAGTGTCACCTGCTCTACTACACGGGCATCACCCGCACTGCCAAGACTATTTTGGCTGAGATAGTGCGCCGCATGTTCCTCAATCAGCACGAACAGTTGCTGCAACTGCGACAAATGAAGACGCACGCACTGGAGATGTACGAAGCCATACAGCGGCACGACTTCAAACTTACAGGCGAACTGATACGCAAGACATGGCTGCAAAACCAAGCCATTGACCTGTCTCTTATACACATCTGACGCTGCCGACGATATGCAGTGTG
>CALZNR010000175.1 GCA_945827565.1 uncultured Prevotella sp. | reverse complement strand
ACACACTGCATATCGTCGGCAGCGTCAGATGTGTATAAGAGACAGCCATCACGGTTGCTGTTAATGATTTTCTTGGCGGCAGCCAGTTTGAAGCCCCTCACCTTCACCAGGTTGTGTATCAGTTTTATCTGCTCAATATCCTTTTCCGAATATTGGCGTATCTTGCTGGGGCCCTTGGTCTTGGGTTTCAGAAAGGGGAACTCCTGCTCCCAATAGCGCAGTGTACTTTCGTTGAGTTGAAACATCTGCGCCACCTCACTGATGGAGTAGTAGAGCTTGAGGTTTTTATTTAAGTTCAGTGCCATATTCTGTCGTTGTGTTTAGGGTGTTTTTTTACTCTGTTGTATGTGCACGGTCGCGCAGCAGTTGCACCATCAGGCGGGCAGCCCGCTGGGGAGCACCAACATCGCCCAAACGATTTTGCACAGTCTTGTATCCCTGGAGCATTATCTCTCGCCCTTCTCCCTTGGGCAATATGCGTTGCAGTTCGTCCTTGATGTTTTCCACGCTGAAGGTGTCTGCCACCAGTTCCTTCACCACCTCGGCATCGGCAATGAGGTTGACCAGCGAGATATACTTCACCTTGAGTAGTCGGCGCCTGAGAAAAGCGATGAGTTTGGGCAGCGGTGTCTTGTAGCACACCACCTGCGGCACGCCAAACAGCGCCGTTTCCAAGGTGGCAGTACCACTGGTGACCACGGCTGCCTGCGCCTGTTCGAGCAAGGGATAGGTTTGCCCAAACACCACCTTGACGGGATATTGCTTCACAAAGCGCCGATAATAGGCAGGCTCAATGGAGGGGGCACCAGCCACCACGGCATCGTATTCATTGAGGAAGGGCAGCACCGCCTGTATCATGGCAGGCAGATTGTCTTTGATTTCCTGTCGTCTGCTGCCTGCCAAGAGGGCTATCACGGGTTTGCGAAAGCACAGGGCATCGTGCTGAGACTGGCGAAAGAGTGCCACCTCATCGGCCGTGGGATTGCCCACATAGTGGATGGGATAATGGTGCTTCTGCTCAAAGAAGGGCACCTCGAACGGTAAGATGGAGAAGAGATGACTCACATCGCGCTTGATGGCTTGGATACGATACTCCTTCCATGCCCATATCTTGGGCGAGATATAGTAATACACGGGGATGGAGGTGTGCGCCTTGACATACTTGGCGATAGAGAGGTTGAAGCCGGGATAGTCTATCAGTATCACCACATGGGGATGCCACTGCTCTATGTCGCGCTTGCACCTGCGCATGTTTCTGAGGATGGTGGGCAGATGCAGAAGCACAGGCACAAAGCCCATGTATGCCAAACGGCGGTAGTGCATCACGCACTCACCCCCCTGCGCCTTCATCATATCGCCTCCATAGAAGCGGAAGCAGGCGTCCTTATCGTGTTCTTTCAGGGCTTTCATCAGTCCTGCGGCATGCAGATCGCCGCTGGCCTCACCCGCAATCAGGTAGTATCTCATAGTGCATCATATCATAGGCTGTGACATCTATGCGTGTGGGTGTCACGGCAATAAAGTTATGTTCCAATGCCCATCGGTCGGTATCTTGCGCCTGAGGCTCGTCGCTCACATATTCGCCCGTGAGCCAGTAGTAGTCATAGCCCCGTGGATGGTGGCATTTCACCACCTCGTTGGTCCATGTGCCTGGCGCCATTCTGCACATCTTCACACCGGCAAACTCGGGCGTGAGGGGGAAGTTGACATTGAGGCACACCCCCCGGGGCAATCCCAAGCGCAGCACCTGACTCACCATACCCTGCACATAGGGGGCAAGGGGAGCAAAATCGGCATCTTCGCGATAGTCGCACAGCGAGAACGCCACCGATGGGATGTACTTCATACACCCCTCCAAGGCAACACCCATGGTGCCCGAATAGTGCATATTGACCGATGCGTTGTCGCCATGGTTGATGCCACTGATCACCATGGCGGGACGTTCATCCCGGCAGAGTTCGCTGAGCGCCATCTTGACACAATCCACGGGAGTGCCACTGCACGACCACAGCTGCACATCGCTCCACTGGCGGCGCAGCTTCAGCCTCAGCGGTGTGGTGGCAGAAAAAGCACAGGCATAGCCACTGCGGGCACTGTCGGGAGCACACACCAGCAGGCGTGCCATGGGCTGCAACATGTCTATGAGCGACAGCAGCCCTTTGGCATGATAACCGTCGTCGTTGGAAATGAGAATAAGGGGTTTTACTTTTTCCATCATCACCTTGTTTCGACTGCAAATGTACGAAAAAAGGTTCATATTTGGCGTTTTCTCATATAAAATATGTAACTTTGCCGTCTATAACAGCAAAAACAGGGGGATGCCCTTTGCATCTCTCACAACATTCAAACGCAGATGGGAAAAATAATCGCATTAGCCAACCAAAAAGGAGGAGTAGGAAAAACCACCACAACCATTAACCTGGCCGCATCGCTTGCCACCTTGGAAAAGAGCGTGCTGGTGGTGGATGCCGACCCACAGGCAAACGCATCGAGCGGACTGGGTGTGGACATCAAAGACGTGGACTGCTCGCTCTACGAATGTATCATCGACAAGGCAGACGTAAGGGATGCCATATACACCACAGACATCGACGGACTGGATATCATACCCAGCCACATCGACCTTGTGGGAGCAGAGATAGAGATGCTTAATCTGGACAACCGCGAAAAAGTGCTCAAGCAGATGCTGGAGCCCATACGCAACGAATACGACTACATACTGATTGACTGTAGCCCGTCGCTGGGACTGATAACGGTCAACTCGCTCACCGCAGCCAACTCTGTCATTATCCCCGTGCAGTGCGAATACTTTGCCCTGGAGGGTATCAGCAAACTGCTCAACACCATCAAGATCATCAAGAGCAAACTGAACCCGAAGCTGGAGATAGAGGGCTTTCTGCTGACCATGTACGATGCCCGTCTGAGACTGGCCAGACAGATATACAACGAGGTGAAGCGACACTTCCAGGAACTGGTGTTCAAGGCGGTGATACAGCGCAACGTGAAACTGAGCGAATCGCCCAGCCACGGACTGCCCGTGATACTCTACGATGCAGAGTCAACCGGCAGCAAGAACCATCTGGCACTTGCCAAGGAAATCATCAGCAGAAACAGCAATCAGGCACCCGACACCACAAGCACGCACTAAGGGGTGGATGCCGTGAATTACCATTGTAAATTAACAACACTATGGCTGTACACAAGAAATACAACAGAAGCGTATTGGGACGCGGTTTGGAAGAGATAGGAGGCGGCAAAGGCCTCGATGCCCTGATAGACACCACCGAAGTGAAGACACAGGGCTCATCAAACCTTAACGAGATACCGCTCCACGCAATATCGCCCAATCCCAACCAGCCCCGCAGAGAGTTTGACGAACAGGCTCTACAGGAACTGGCAAACAGCATCAGGGAGATAGGCATCATACAACCCATCACCCTGAGACAGACAGGCGACAACCAATACCAGATTATCGCCGGCGAGCGCAGATGGAGAGCCTCTCAGATAGCCGGACTTGACACCATTCCGGCATACATCCGCACCGTGGAAGACGAGGGAGTGATGGAGATGGCTCTGGTGGAAAACATACAGAGAGAAGACCTGAACGCCATTGAGATAGCACTGGCCTATGAGCACCTGGCAGAAACCACGGGAATGACACAAGAGAAAATCTCGGAAAGAGTGGGAAAAAGCCGGGCCGCCGTGACCAACTACATGAGACTGCTCAAACTGCCCGCACAGGTGCAGATGGCACTGAAGAACAAACAGATTGACATGGGGCATGCCCGTGCCCTGCTTGCCATTGACAGCCCAAGCACACAAATCAAACTGTACAAGGAGATAGAAAAAAACAACTACTCGGTGCGCAAGGTGGAGGAAATGGTGCAAATGCTGAAAAACGGCGAGAACATAGACACTGCCAACAAGACGATAAGCGCCAAGAGCCAACTGCCCGAGGAATACCAGATGCTGAAACAACGCCTGACAGAGTTTTTCGGCACCAAGGTGCAGATGACCTGCTCTAACAAGGGAAAGGGAAAGATAAGCATCAACTTTGACAACGAGGAACAGCTGGAACAGATTGTCAAAGCACTGGACGGCAACAAGAACTGAAGAAACACGGTATGAGAAAAGGCGCAAGGACACTTCTTCCGCTGCTGATGGTGTGCATCGCACTACTCTGCATGGCACTGCCCGGCATGGCACAGACCCATGCCTGTCTCTTATACACATCTGACGCTGCCGACGATATGCAGTGTGTA
>CALZNR010000174.1 GCA_945827565.1 uncultured Prevotella sp. | reverse complement strand
CTTTCCACAAGAGCCAGTAATGCCGGGTGTGTTACAGATAGAAGCGATGGCACAATGCGGAGGTCTGCTTGTATTGAATACCGTAGAGGAACCTGAGAAATGGTCCACCTATTTCCTGCGAATTGACGAAGTGAAGTTCCGCCAAAAGGTAGTTCCTGGAGACACTCTTATCTTCAAAGTTGATTTGCTTGCTCCTGTGAGGCATGGTATTTCATCGATGAAAGGCTACATGTTTGTAGGCGACCACGTGGTGAGTGAAGCAAGCTTTACTGCTCAAATTGTAAAAAACAAGTAATTCTTATGAATCAGATTCATCCCTTGGCTGTTGTATCAGCCGACGCGAAATTAGGAGACAATAACATCATTGGTCCCTTCTGTGTAATTGACGGGGATGTTGTCATTGGCAACAACAACAAGTTTTACAACAGTGTTACCGTACACCGTGGTGCACGCATAGGAGATAACAATGAATTCTTTCCCGGCGGGAGCATCAGTACTAAACCACAGGATTTGAAATATCAAGGTGAGGACACGCTGTGTATCATTGGCAACAATAACAGCTTCCGCGAGTCTGTTACCATTAGCAGGGGCACTGCCAGCAAGACAAGCACTACTGTTGGCTCGAACAACTTGATAATGGAAAACACTCACATTGCTCATGATTGTGTGGTGAACAATGGCACCATCATCGGGAACTCCACCAAGATAGCAGGTGAAGTAGTCATCGACGACAACGCCATTATCAGTTCCACCGTGCTTTGTCACCAGTTTTGCCACATCGGAGGTTATGTGATGATTCAAGGAGGATGCCGTTTCAGTCAAGACATTCCGCCATACATCATTGCAGGCAAGGAGCCCACCCGCTACTGTGGCATCAACATCATTGGTTTAAGGCGCAGAGGGTTCAGCAATGAAACAATCGAAGCCATCCATGATGCCTACAGAATCATCTACTCAAAAGGAATTCTCAAAGAGGGTGTTGAGGAGGCTCGCAGCAAGTACAAGGACGTCAAGGAGGTGGAGTATATCTGCTCGTTCATTGAGAGTTCCAAGAGGGGAGTTATCAGATAAAACCCTTTACGGGTAAAGATGAGAGCGACAGAGTTTCCAGACATCATTTGGCAGAACCCAATGTTAGTCTCTGTCGGTCTCATCTATAGCCCAACACCATTTATTCCCTATACATAGATGCACTCACTGATTGTGGTAACGGGCCCCACTGCTGTAGGAAAAACAGACTTGTGTGCAGCATTGGCAGAGCATTATTCGGTTCCTATCATCAATGCCGATTCCCGACAGATTTTCTCGGAAATGGAGATAGGCACTGCAACGCCCGACAGAGAGTTGATGGCCCGAATCAAGCACTACAAGGTGGCTGAGCTACACCTTGGAGAGTATTACAATGCCTCTATGTACGAACAGGACGTGCTGAAGATTATTTCTGATTTATCGCAATCTTCCGTTCTGAAAGATACGACCTCTCCCCTACCCATTGCCATTCTTACGGGCGGAAGCATGATGTATATTGACGCCGTGTGCAATGGGATTGACGACATTCCCACCATAGACACCTCTCTAAGAAAGCAGGTACAGGAAAAATTGGAGAAGGAAGGGTTTGAGGCTATTTATAAGGAACTGGAAGCCTTAGACCCCGACTATTGTCGAATCGTTGACAAGCAGAATGTAAGGAGGGTGGTACACGGTTTGGAGGTTTGCCTGCAAAGTGGCAAAACATACTCCTCGTTCAGAAACCACACCAAGAAGGCTCGCCCGTTCAACATTGTAAAGATTGGTTTAAATCTGCCAAGGAACGAACTCTACGAGAGAATCAATCAGCGGGTTGACCTTATGATGCAACAAGGACTTCTGGAAGAGGCACAGAGATTGTATCCCTACAAACATTTTAACTCACTTAACACCGTAGGATACAAAGAGCTGTTTGCCTACTTTGAAGGAACCTACTCCATTGAAGAGGCCGTTGAGAGAATTAAAGGAAATACCAGGAAATATGCACGCAAGCAGCTCACTTGGTTCAAGCGCGACCCTCTTATCCATTGGTTCTCACCAGCAGACAAAGATAAAATCATACAACACATAAATTCTCAGTGTTATGGCACAAACAACAACAGATAAGCATAGAAGCACGCTGGAATATTTTAAAAAAGCTTTCATCAGATTCTGCAAGTGGTACAAAGGATTGTATATCGGCAGACCTTGGTATGTCAAACTGTGCACAGTTACCATGTCTCTTATCCTTTTATTCATCTCATATCTGATTGCAGTTGACATCAACTTCCTATGGCTGTTTGGAAGATCTCCCAGTATGAGTGTCATCAAGAACCCTGAACCAAATATTGCTTCCGAACTGTACAGCGCAGACGGCGTAATGATAGGCAAGTTTTTCAACGAAAACAGAACTCCCGTAAAATATGAGGAGGTGAACCCTGTGTTTTGGCAAGCACTGATTGCTACTGAAGACGAACGCTTTTATCATCATTTTGGTATTGATTTCCAAGGTGTTGTTGCAGCCTTAAAGGATTATGTGGTTCATAAGGACGCACGTGGTGCCTCAACAATCACACAGCAACTGGTGAAAAACATGTTCCGAGTAAGAACCCAATACTCCACCGGACTATTGGGCAATATTCCTGGGCTTAAGATTCTCATCATGAAGAGCAAGGAATGGATTACCGCCGTAAAAATTGAGAGCATCTTCACCAAAGACGAGATTCTTACCATGTATGCCAACACCGTAGATTTCGGTTCCAATGCATTTGGCATCAAAACTGCCTGCAAAACATATTTTGGCAACACGCCCAAAGATTTGACAGCAGAACAGGCAGCAGTGCTTGTGGGTATGCTCAAGGCAACTACCTTCTACAATCCCAGAATAAATCCTGAAAATGCCTTTAAGAGAAGGAACGTGGTGCTCAACAACATGCTGAAAAGAGGGCACCTGTCACAAATAGCATACGACACGCTGAAAGCACACCCCATATCGCTCAACTACAGCGTAGAGAGCAACTACGACGGACAAGCCAACTATTTCAGAGAAACGGTTGCTGCCTATCTGAAAGACTGGTGCAAAGAAAATGGATATGACCTCTACAACAGCGGTTTGAAAATCTACACCACTCTTGACACCAGAATGCAGAAATATGCAGAAGAAGCAGCACTGAAGCAGATGCAATCTGTACAAAAAAACTTCAACAACCACTGGGGTAACACCAACCCATGGCAAGATGAAAGGCATCAAGAGATTCAAGGCTTTATAGAAGATATTGCCCAAAGGACTGTGGCTTACAAAATACTCAAACAAAAATTCGGCAGTAACACCGACTCTATTGAATACTGGCTAAATCAGCCACACAAGGTGAAACTCTTTGACTATGAGAATGGAAGCATCGAAAAAGAGATGAGCACGATGGATTCCATCAGATACATGGTAAGATTTATGCACTGTGGCTTCGTTGCCGTGGAAGCAGAGACTGGGCATGTAAAGGCATGGGTGGGCGACCTTGACTTCGATTCCTGGAAATATGACAAGGTTACTGCCATGCGACAGCCTGGCTCCACCTTTAAGTTGTTTGTTTATACCGAAGCCATGAATCAAGGACTTACCCCATGCGACAGCAGAAAGGACGAATACTTCAGCATGAAAGTCTTTGATAAATCAAAAAACAAAGAAGTGACATGGGCTCCAACAAATGCCAATGGTTACTTCACTGGAGACAGTATGCCTCTAAAAGCTGCCTTTGCGCAGAGCATTAACTCCATTGCAGTTAAATTGGGACAGGAAATGGGCATCAACCGCATTGCCGCCACTGCCCATGCCATGGGTATTCAAAGCAAACTTCACGAAACCCCTTCCTTAGCATTGGGTGCAAGCGATGTCAATCTTCTTGAATTGGTAAACTCATACTCCACCGTTTCCCGAAATGGAGTATATGTAGCCCCCGTTTTGGTAACAAAGATTGTAGATAGAAACGGCACAGTGGTATATACATCACACGAAGAGAAGAAAAGTGCAATCTCTGCAAAGAGTGCATTCTACATGCAACAGCTTTTGATGGGCGGACTTCGAGAACCAGGGGCCACCAGCATGAGTTTGAACAGGTACGTAAGCACCTTTAGAGACACCGATTTTGGTGGAAAGACAGGCACATCCAACAACCATTCTGACGCCTGGTTTGTGGCGGTAAGTCCGAAACTGGTAGTTGGAGCATGGGTTGGAGGCGAATACAGGTGCTGTCTCTTATACACATCTCCGAGCCCACGAGACAGGCAGAAATC
>CALZNR010000173.1 GCA_945827565.1 uncultured Prevotella sp. | reverse complement strand
GCACTCATCAAGCGCACCCGAGGCATAGACATCGATTTGGACAACATACCTATCGACGACCCTGCCACCTACAAGTTGTATCAAGAGGGGCGCACCATTGGCACCTTCCAGTTTGAGTCGGCTGGCATGCAGAAATACCTGCGCGAACTGCAGCCCACCGTGTTTGAAGACCTGATAGCCATGAATGCGCTCTACCGCCCCGGACCTATGGACTACATCCCCTCGTTCATCGCCCGCAAAACAGGACGGGAACCCATCCAGTATGACATTCCCTGCATGGAGAAGTACTTGAAAGACACCTACGGCATCACGGTATATCAGGAGCAGGTGATGCTTCTTTCCAGACAATTGGCAGACTTCACCCGAGGCGAGAGCGATGCCCTGCGCAAGGCCATGGGAAAGAAGAAGAAGGACATTGTAGATGCCATGAAGCCTAAGTTTATCGAAGGTGGAAAGAAAAACGGACACGACCCACAGGTACTGGAGAAGATATGGGCAGATTGGGAGAAATTTGCCTCATACGCATTCAACAAGAGTCACGCTGCCTGCTACTCATGGGTGGCATTCCAAACGGCATACCTCAAAGCCAACTTCCCGGCAGAGTTTATGGCGGCCATTATGAGCCGACGCAAAGACGACATCAAGGAAATCACCAAACTGATGGACGAATGTAAGGCATTGGGCATTGCCACTCTTGGTCCCGACGTGAACGAGAGTATTGAGAAGTTTGGTGTGAACTCTCATGGAGAGATTCGCTTTGGCTTGGGGGCTATCAAAGGCATGGGCAGCGCTGCTGCCACCGCCATCATCACCGAGCGTGAAAAGAACGGAGCATATAAAGACATCTTCGATTTTATCCAGCGTGTCAACCTGAATGCGGTCAATCGCAAATGCGTTGAGAATCTGGCATTGAGCGGTGCATTCGACAGTCTTTCGGGAGTTCAACGCGAGGATTTCTTCGCCTTGAACAACAAGGGGGTATCCTTTGCCGAGACACTTCTACGCTATGGACAAACCTACCAGGCAGAACAGAACAGTGCACAAACCTCGCTCTTCGGCAGTTTCGATGCCAACGTCATCCTCACGCCGCCCATTCCCAAGGGCAATCAGTGGAGCACATTGGAGCGCCTGAACCGCGAGCGTGAGTTGGTGGGCATCTACCTCTCTGCACATCCGTTAGACGAGTATCGCATAGTGCTCGACAACCTGTGCAACACATCTTGCACTGAACTTGCCGACACAGGTCAACTGAAGAATCGCGAAGAGATAACCTTTGGTGGCATTGTCACAACAGTGCGTTCCAAATTCACAAAGACGGGCAAGCCCTGCGGCTTTGTCACCATAGAAGACTTCAATGGCAATGGCGAAATAGCACTCTTTGGCGAGGAATGGGGGCGATGGAACGGTATGCTGATAGAGGGTAGCACGGTACATGTCACAGCCCGCTGCCAACAGCGGTTCCGCGACAGCAACATGTACGACCTGCGCATCCAGCGCATAGAGTACCTGCAAACAGTCAAGGAAAAAGCCATTGAGAAAATCACCATTTCATGCGATTACAGGGCCCTTGACAGCAAAACCGTAGAAGAACTGGATGCCATCATCGAACAGCACCCTGGCAATGCCCGTCTGTACATCCAACTGTACGACAGCAAAGAGCACCGACATCTGTTGCTCACCAGTCGCAGCAGACAACTGGATGTGCAGCACGATCTAATTGACTTTCTGCGTTCGCACGAGGAACTGAACTACACGGTAAACTGACATATTTCGTGTTTTTCACCATCTTTCACTTCATTTTTTCGTTAATTACATGTATAATGTGTAAGTTTGCAATCCAATCAAGCAAGAAACGATGAGACCACAATCCTCACCTTATAGCATAGAGCTTCCCACACAAACTCGGACAGCCATCCATCTACCTGCTTCCAAAAGCATCAGCAACAGGGCTTTGATTATCAATGCACTCGCAGGCAACAGAGAGATGCCATGCAACCTTTCCGACTGCGACGACACCAACGTGATGCTACGGGCATTTGAACAGATGGACACCCCTCACTCCACCATCAACATCGGAGCGGCGGGCACAGCCATGCGCTTCACCACTGCCCTGCTTTCTGCCACCAAGGGACACCACTTCATCACGGGCAGCGACCGCATGAAACAACGTCCCATCGGTGTATTGGTGGAAGCACTGCGCTCACTGGGGGCACGCATCAAATACGTACACAATGAGGGCTATCCTCCACTCGACATAGAAGGATGCACCCTGCAAGGCGGCACCATCAGCATATCAGGCAACGTGAGTTCACAGTATATCTCAGCACTGCTGATGATTGCTCCCACCCTGCAAGGTGGACTAACATTGGAACTGAAGGGCAACATCATCTCACGCCCCTATATCGACCTTACTCTCACCATGATGCGTCAGTTTGGCGCTCACGCCGAATGGACCTCCGAGCACACCATCCACGTGGAAGAGGGCCCCTACCGCAAGATGGTATATGAGGTGGAAAACGACTGGAGCGCCGCTTCCTACTGGTTCGAGATGGTGGCGCTGAGTGGCGACAAAGAGGCCCGTATCTCCTTGTCACATCTACAACAACAGAGTGCCCAGGGCGACAGTGTGGTGCGCCATATCTTCAGCCACCTTGGCGTGGAGAGCACTTTCATTGGCAACTCTCTCACCCTTGTCAAGGGTGGAGAGCCGGTAAAGCATTTTGAATACGACTTTGTGAACTGCCCCGACTTGGTGCAGACGGTGGTGGTAACCTGTTGCCTGCTGGGCATCACTTTCCGCTTCACAGGACTACAGTCTCTCAAAATCAAGGAGACCGACCGCATAGAAGCTCTCAAGAACGAACTGCGCAAATGGGGCTACGTACTTACCGACAGCAACGACAGCATACTGGCTTGGGACGGCACCCGATGCGAGGAGGCAGCCAATACCGCCATCGACACCTACGACGATCACCGCATGGCCATGGCTTTTGCTCCTGCTGCTGCTATCAGAGGCAGGGTGGTCATCAACCATCCCGAGGTGGTCAGCAAATCCTATCCCCACTTTTGGGAAGAATTTTTCATGGTGAGCACGCAAGGATAGTCCCATCCTCTGCACCCCAAAACGTTAAGATAAAGGAACCAAACGATAAAAAAGTGAACACATGGCCTGGCTATTTTTTGTGGCAATACTGGTAATTCTGCTCAGCTTTTTAGCAATATGGCTGAGCGGATCGGAGGCAAAGAAAGAGCTCGATGATGCCCAGTCAGAGAGCAAATCCTCGTCTTCCAGTCCGTGTAGCGGTTGCGCCTTTGCCGGTCATGCCTGTGTGAATCACTGCACCATGCACGGAGGTTTCACCAAGAGACACTATTTCCATGATGGCGAACTGGACTTCTTCATGGGGCGCAGTGCCGACAGATATACAGAAGAAGAGGTCAACATGTTCAGACGAACTCTGTACTCCCTGCACGGAAGCGAGGTAAACGAGTGGTGCCGCAACCTGCGCCAAAGGGGCATAGAGATACCCGAACAAATCAAGACCGATGTACTGATACGGCTGAAACATTAGATAAAGCACCTCTCCACACAATAAAAACGCCCCACTTCTGTTCTTATTTATAAGGTAGGCTCACTCTATTGCCACCTCCATACAAGTGAATCGCACGAAAAAAAAATACCTCCTCACCCTGATTGGTGTAGCTTGCCTCCTGGCTTTCACGGCATGCTCCACACAGAAGAACACCGGAAAATCGCGCTGGTGGCACGCCTTCAATGCCCGTTACAATACTTATTATAACGGAAAGGTGGCCTTTATCGAGGGTGCCGAAGAGCAGGAGAAAGGACATAAAGACAACTTCACAGAAATCATACCCCTCTATGTGGCTGGCGACAAGAACACCAAGATAATGGGCGCAGCCAAATACGCACGCACCATAGAGAAAATGGAAAAGGCCATCAAGCGCCACAGCATCAAAAAACGCCCTGAATGGAACAAATCGCGCCGCAAAACCGATAAAGACATCGAATGGCTCAACCGCCGAGAATACAACCCCTTTCTTTGGAAAGCATGGCTGCTGATGGGCAAGTCACAATTCAACATGGGTAAGTTCGACGAGGCCGCTGCCACCTTCTCCTACATGTCACGCCTCTATGCCACCCAGCCTGCCATTCTGGGCATTGCACGTGCCTGGCAGGCCAAGAGTTACGTGGAACTGGGCTGGCTCTATGATGCCGAAGACCTTATCACCAAGCAGCGGCGCGACACCATGCACTACCGAGCACGCACCGACTGGGACTACACCTTGGCAGACTACTAC
>CALZNR010000172.1 GCA_945827565.1 uncultured Prevotella sp. | reverse complement strand
GATTTCTGCCTGTCTCGTGGGCTCGGAGATGTGTATAAGAGACAGGCTTATTTGTAGTTAAATGTTTTATTTTCAGTTGTTTAATGTGAATTTGTTCTTGTAAAGGTGCGGCATAGAATACGTTGCTATGGATTGCAGAAAAAGATGAACTGAATTTCAAATAATTATCGGTTGGATTTTTGAATTTAATTTCTTTGATTCCTGAAAATAAGGGCAGTAACTCTGGGTAAAATGATAGGTGTCTCAGCGGACAACAGTTTTCACTTCCAAAAAATGAAGAAGAAAAATCAAAGAAATGAAAATGAAGCAAAGCATCCGCATTTATCATCAGTAAAATGTGAAGATTTTGTATTTTGTAGTTCATAGAACTCCATGGAGCAAAAAGGGTAATTTTTGGCAGATTGTGAGGATAAAAAGCGAAAAAGTGAACAGTTTTCATGTCACTTTGATACTATATTGGTCAATAATCCTCGCTTTTTAGGCTTGTAACTACTTGATAATCAGTGTGGATTTTGATATTTTCGTTCTAACGCACGATCTCGGTGCGTGCTTCATTATAATCCACAGCAAAAAATAAGTGGCTCAGAACGGAATTGCATAAATATGCACTTTAACATTTTGTACTCTAAAATCCTATTGTTTTAACAAATATATACAATTTATGGAATAGTGAGAGATGAGTTGCCTACTACTCGCAATTCGTAACTATTTTGTAAATACAGGGTGACAGATTGTGAGTATTTTGCCATGTATTTGCATTTTTCTTTTTGTAAGGAGGATGTTTATTCCCTTTTTTTGTAAATTTGTGGCGTTATACATACATTATAAGTTATGGTAAGAGTCATAAGAACAAAAAAAGGATTGGATATCCGCCTTCGAGGAAGAGCAGACGAGGCACAAGTGCTTTCTGCAGCTCCATCCGTTCTGTATGCTTTGCAACCATCCGATTTTGTGGGTGTGGTGCCTAAGCTGATGGTAAAGGAGGGGGATAACGTAAAAGTGGGAACAGCCTTGTTTGTCAACAAAGCCTGTACTTCTGTTTCATTCCCTTCGCCGGTAAGTGGCAGGGTGGTGTTGGTAAAGAGAGGACAGCGCAGAAAGATTGAAGCCATCGTAGTGGAATCTGATGGAAAGGATGAGGCTGTGGAATATGGGATAAAGGATCCTATGAAGTTGGACGGCACGGAGGTGCTGGATGCACTGTTGCAGAGTGGCCTGTTCGGCTTTGTTCGCCAGTTGCCTTATGCTGTGTCTGCTTTGCCCACAATACAACCTAAAGCCATTTTTGTGTCAGCATTGCGCGATATGCCGCTTGCAGCCAACTTCGAGGTGGAATTGCAAGGGCAGGAAGCGGTGTTCCAAAATGGATTGAATGCTCTGTCAAGGATAGCGCCCGTTCATCTTGGCATCGGAGTGAAACAGCATAGTGCTGCACTCAGGGATGCAAAGAACGTGGAGGTTACTGCGTATGACGGACCCTGTCCAGCAGGGAATGTAGGCGTGCAAATCAATCATGTTTCGCCAGTCAATAAAGGAGAAGTGGTGTGGACGGTAGATCCCACGGCAGTGATTTTTATTGGAAGACTGTTTGCCAAAGGCAGGGTGGATTTGAGCCGTGTCGTTGCCTTGGCAGGAAGCGAGGTGAAGACGCCAGCCTATTACCGTACAGTGGTGGGTGCACAGCTTTTATCAATACTTGAAGGAAAACTCGTTGAGAATACTCGTAATCAACGTATTATCAATGGCAATGTGCTGACAGGAAGTGCAACAGACAAGGATGGCTTCTTGGCAGCCCTGAGTGCCGAAATAACGGTGATACCCGAGGGTGATGATGTGAATGAGGCGTTTGGCTGGATCATGCCCAGGCTAAATCAGTTCTCTGCCAACAGGAGTTATTTTTCATGGCTTTGTGGCAAAAAAGAATATGCAGCCGATGCTCGTGTCAAGGGTGGAAAACGCCACTGCATTATGAGCGGTGAATACGATAAGGTATTTCCTATGAATATCTTCCCTGAGTATCTTGTCAAGGCAATTATTGCTGGTGATATTGACAAAATGGAGGAGTTGGGTATTTACGAGGTGGCTCCGGAAGATTTTGCTCTGGCAGAGTTCGTGTGCAGTTCAAAGATGGAACTGCAGCGCATAGTGCGTGAGGGTTTGGATATGTTGCGTAAGGAAGAAAACTAAGAGCACAAAATATGAAGAGTTTAAGAAATTATTTGAACCGTATAAAGCCCAACTTTGAGAAGGGAGGCAAGCTGCACATGTTTCATAGCCTGTATGATGGCATGGAGACATTTATGTTTGTGCCCAACACAACGGCAAAGTGTGGAACCAATATCCATGATGCCATTGACTCCAAGCGAATCATGAGTATCGTGGTCATTGCTTTGCTCCCCGCCCTGTTCTTTGGTATGTACAATGTGGGCTACCAGAATTTCCTGGCAGCAGGCAAGTTGGCTGATGCCTCTTTTTGGGAGTTGTTCGCTTTTGGAGCCATTGTCACATTGCCAAAGATACTGGTGAGCTATATTGTGGGCTTAGGCATTGAATTTGCATGGGCGCAGTGGAAGGGAGAGGAAATTCAAGAAGGCTACCTTGTATCGGGTATCATTATCCCCATGATAGTACCTGTGGGTTGCCCTCTGTGGATTCTTGCCCTTGCAGTGGCTTTTGCTGTAATCTTTGGCAAGGAGATATTCGGTGGCACAGGAATGAACATCTTTAACGTGGCGCTGTTGGCACGTGCCTTCCTCTTTTTCTCTTATCCATCAAAGATGAGCGGCGATTCCGTATGGGTGGCTTCAGAGAGCGTCATGGGCTTGGGCAATAATCTGCCAGATACGTTTACACAAGCCACTCCGCTGGCCTTGGCAGGAAAGGAGACTTACTCGCAGGTGTCGGTGATGGATATGATTACGGGCTTCATACCGGGCAGTATCGGAGAAACGAGTGTCATTGCCATTGCAATAGGTGCCTTCGTCTTGTTGCTGACAGGAATAGCCAGTTGGCGAACCATGCTGAGTGTTTTTGTGGGTGGTGCCGTTATGGGATGGCTCTATGAACAGACAGGAGCCTCTACAATGCCGTGGTATCATCACCTGCTGTTGGGAGGTTTTGCTTTTGGAGCAGTGTTTATGGCGACCGACCCAGTTACTTCTGCCCGAACAGAGTGCGGCAAGTATGTGTATGGTTTCTTGATTGGTGTGGTGGCCATCACGGTGAGAGTGCTCAACCCCGGTTATCCAGAGGGCATGATGCTTGCCATCTTGCTGATGAATATGTTTGCACCTCTGATTGACTATTGTGTGGTGCAGAGAAATATTGCGCAGCGACGTAACAGAATGAAGAACTAAAGGGAATTCGCCATGAAGATCAATACTAACTCCAACAAATACATCATTACATATAGTGGCGTAATGGTGGTGATTGTGGCTTTTGTGCTTGCTTTCGTGTATCAATCGCTGAAAAGTTTACAGGATGCCAATGTGGCGCTTGACAAAAAAAAGCAGATCTTAGCCGCACTGAATATACATGACCTGACGAATGAGGATGCCTCTGCTCAATATGCAAAGGTGGTAGAGGCAGACAGAATTGTGGATGGAAGTGGAAAGGTGATTGATGCTGGTATGCCAGGTGGTGAGAAAGCCGCCTTTGCCATGAACAGTATTCCGGCAGACAAGAGCAGACTGCCTGTCTATCTATGCAATGTGGATGGAAAACGAAAGTACGTGGTGCCCGTTTATGGTATGGGCCTTTGGGGCACTATATGGGGCTATGTGGCAGTAAACGAGGACATGAAGACCATCTACGGAGCCTATTTCGACCACGCCAGTGAAACAGCCGGCTTGGGAGCTGAAATCAAGGATAGCAGAGCATGGCAGCAGCAGTTTGCCGGGAAGCGCATCTATGATGAAAACAGAACCAGTGTGGTGCTGGCCGTGAAGAAGAAAAACGAGGTGAAAGACACAACGTGCGAGTGCGACGCTGTGACGGGAGCCACGCTGACTTCGGATGGCGTGAGCAAGATGCTGGAAAGTGGATTGCTGATGTATATCCCTTTCTTTCAGCAGGAATGTAATCAAACAAAATGAAAAGTTATTGAGTAGGTTATGAAGAATATTTTTTCAAAAAAGAACAGGCAGGTCTTTGTCAATCCTCTCAACCTTGACCACCCCATATTGGTGCAGGTATTGGGTATATGTTCGGCGCTGGCAGTGACGGCGCAGTTGAAGCCTGCAATAGTTATGGGATTGGCTGTGACAGTGATTACCGCTTTTGCCAATGTGATTATATCGCTCATCCGCAATACCATCCCCACCAGA
>CALZNR010000171.1 GCA_945827565.1 uncultured Prevotella sp. | reverse complement strand
ACACACTGCATATCGTCGGCAGCGTCAGATGTGTATAAGAGACAGGTACAGCGTGAACTTCCCCCGTATGAGACACGCCGAGAATGGAGGGTTTCAGCCCCATGTGGTGATGACCGACAGGGAGTTGGCGCAGGTTACCTTTGCCATGCGCATCTTTGACCATGATGTTGACATCTCATATTCAACCCGTGAAACACCAGAGGTGCGCAACAATATGGCTACGCTGGGCGTTACAACGATGAGTGCGGAGAGCCATACTGATCCAGGAGGCTACTGCTGTCATCCCGAGGCTCTGGCACAGTTTGATGTGAGCGATGCGCGCACTGCCAAGCAGGTAGAGGCAGATCTCAGGGCACTGGGCATGGAACCAGTGTGGAAAAACTGGGATCGCGTGTTTGATGTGACCACCAAAAACTGAATGATGGAGAACAATGCCAAGAAACCACATTATGTGGTGACACTCACCATTGCCGGTAGCGACCCCGTGGCGGGTGCAGGCATACAGGCCGACCTGAAAACCATGTCGGCTTTGGGATGCCATGCTGCCTCGGCGATTACTGCCGTCACTGTGCAAGACACCGTGAATGTGCAGGCAGTGCATCCAGTGCCCCCAAACATAGTGGCTGGGCAAATCAGGGTGGTGATGGCCGATTTGCAGCCCCGTGCTGTCAAGATTGGGATGGTGAACGATGCACAAACCATCTCTGCCATTGCCAACAGTTTGCCGAAACATGGCATCGTGCCCATTGTCATCGACCCCATATTGGTGGCTACAGGTGGCGCACCGCTGTTGCAACAGGATGCCTATGATGCCCTGTGCACCCGCTTGCTGCCCCTTGCCACGCTGATAACACCCAACATCCCCGAAGCAGAACGATTGGCGCAAATGTCTATAACCGACAGTGATTCGATGGACAAGGCTGCTGCAGAGATAAGCAGGCGCACAGGATGCCCGTGGATTCTGATAAAGGGTGGGCACAGACAAGGAATGAAAACGGATGTGCTCTATGGTGAGGGCATGCGCCATACGTATTCTTCACCCTCGGTAGATACCTGCAATACCCATGGCACAGGCTGCACGCTCTCGTCTGCCATCACTGCTTTCCTGGCACAGGAATACGGCATGGAACAGGCGGTGGAAAAAGCCAAAGCATTTGTAGATGAGGCTCTGCGGGCAGGACGTGACAGATGTATCGGTAGCGGACATGGACCAATGAACCATTTCTTTGCCCCACAGCCCATGCTGACACATTCCTGGCTCAATGCCTTCCCCTGTCAGTTCATCACACATGCCAACGAGCGGTATTCGTATGTGCAGGGCGCTTTGATGGCATTGCAGGGCGGTTGCCGATGGATTCAGTTGCGCATGAAAAAGGCATCTGACGATGAGGTGGCACAGGCTGCCGAGACTTTGATGCCTCTGTGTCGTGAGGCAGGTGCGGTGTTTATACTCGACGATAGGGTAGAACTGGCACGTAGTCTTGGTGCCGATGGAGTGCATCTCGGCAAGAACGATATGCCCATTGCTCAGGCACGCCAACTGCTGGGTGCCGACAGCATCATCGGGGGCACTGCCAATACCTTTGAGGATATCCAGAACCTGCACCGGCAGGGAGCCGACTATATCGGATGTGGTCCCTATCGTTTTACACAGACCAAGGAGAATCTGGCACCTACACTCGGCATGGAGGGCTATCGAAATCTGCTTGCCCAGATGCGCCATGCAGACATCTCCCTGCCTCTGGTGGGCATAGGCGGTATCACCTGTGAGGATATTCCAGCATTGATGGCACTCGGTGTCAGTGGTATAGCCCTGAGTGGCAGTGTGCTCAATGCCCCGCAACCCGTCAGAGAGATGCAACGTGTGCAGCAAGTTGTCTTCCAAAGTCTGCATCAGGATGCCTCTTCACCCCATTTAGAACAATCAAACCCCAATCGGCCGTAAGTGTTATGACCGAAATAAAAAGCCACAATCAATACATTATGAACAATAACATCAAGATTACTTACCCCGGTTCAGAGAAGGTATATATGCCGGGCACCATCTATCCAGAGTTGAGAGTAGGCATGCGCCGCGTGAACCTTACACCCACCGTGGTGATAGAGAAAGGAGAGAAGATAATGACAGAGAATGCGCCTGTCTATGTGTACGACACCAGCGGACCCTACAGTGACCCTGCGGTGGATATAGATCTGCAAAAAGGACTGCCCAAACTGCGACAGCCATGGATAGACAAGCGACAGACGGGAGACACCCAGATGGCACTTGCCAAGCGGGGCATCATTACACAGGAAATGGAGTATGTTGCCATCAGAGAGAACATGAACTGTGCAGAACTGGGTATTGACACACACATCACTCCTGAGTTTGTGCGCAGTGAGGTGGCCGCTGGGCGTGCCGTGATTCCTGCCAATGTCAATCATCCAGAGGCAGAACCCATGATTATCGGTACCAATTTCCTGGTCAAGATAAACACCAACATAGGCAACTCGCACCAAAATTCCAGTATTGAAGAGGAGGTGGAAAAGGCCGTATGGAGCTGTAAATGGGGCGGCGATACGCTGATGGACCTTTCTACTGGAACCAATATCCACGAAACCAGAGAGTGGATATTGCGCAACTGTCCTGTACCTGTGGGCACCGTACCTATGTATCAGGCTTTTGAAAAGGTGAATGGCAAGGCCGAAGACCTGACTTGGGAGATATTCCGCGACACGCTGATAGAGCAGTGTGAACAGGGAGTGGATTACTTTACCATCCACTGTGGCATCCGACTGAAGAACGTGCCTCTGTCGCAAGGAAGACTTACCGGTATGGTGAGTCGTGGCGGAAGCATCATCTCCAAGTGGTGTATGGTGCATCAGAAGGAGAGCTTCCTCTATGAACATTTTGATGATATCTGCGACATCTGTGCCAAGTATGACGTGGCTATTTCCTTGGGAGATGGTCTGCGCCCGGGAAGTACCTTTGATGCCAACGATGCTGCGCAGTTTGCCGAACTTGATACCATGGGCGAACTGGTGGAGCGTGCATGGGAAAAGAATGTGCAGGCGTTTATCGAGGGGCCCGGTCATGTGCCCATGCACAAGATAAAGGCAAACATGGACCGCCAGATAGAGAAGTGTCATGGTGCCCCCTTCTACACGCTGGGACCGTTGGTCACCGATATTGCTCCTGCCTACGACCATATCACCAGTGCAATAGGTGCCTCCATGATAGGCTGGTATGGCACTGCCATGCTGTGCTATGTTACACCCAAGGAGCACTTGGCACTGCCCAATAAGGATGATGTGCGCACAGGCGTGGTGACCTATAAGATAGCCGCTCATGCCGCCGACTTGGCAAAGGGACATCCCGGAGCCACTATCCGCGACAATGCCCTGAGCAAGGCACGCTACGACTTCAGATGGAAAGACCAGTTCAATCTTGCCCTCGACCCGGAAAAGGCGCTGGAGTACTACAAAACATCCAACCGCACCGAGGGAGAGTTCTGCACCATGTGTGGGCCTAACTTCTGTGCTGCTCGTATCAGTCATTCCTTGAAAGATTGTGAGAAGTAAACCGTATTGTTGCATGCGCTCATCTATTACACGATGAAATTTATAGTTATCTCCTCTCCCGACTTCCTTGCGGGAGAGGATTTTTTTATTTCACAGTTGCTCGAAGCGGGAGTAGATACCTTTCATCTGCGCAAGCCGGGCAGCGATGTGAACCAGTGCAGGGCACTGCTCAACAAGTTGCCATCCTCTTGTCTATCACGTGTGGTGGTGCATTATCATCCTTCACTGGCATCCCTCTATCCCTTGCAGGGTGTGCATCTCAGTGCTCCAGAGGTGTCACGCTGGTGCGAAGCACTGAAGCACCATGTACCAGCAAACCGTTTGATGGGGCATCTGGATGCCAGCAAATATTCTGCCTCCTGTCATTCGCTGACAGAGGTGGCACTGCTCAAACCTGTAACGCATCATGTGTTTCTCAGTCCTATCTTCAACAGCATCTCTAAGCAAGGCTATCTTGCTGCCTTTGATGATGCAACACTGCAATGTGCTGCTTCAGAAAAGTTGATAGATGAAAAAGTGGTGGCACTGGGTGGCGTGGATATCCATCACATTCCCCAACTCAAAGCATGGCGTTTTGGGGGCGCTGCCTTCCTGGGCGACGTGTGGCAAAAGGCAGGTACACCGCATTTCCTTCCATACATAGAGGCACTGCGCCGCACCCTTGACGGTTTGGGTTGAATCAAAGACATCCTCCTCTGCCATTTTGACATCAAAAAATGCCTCGGCACGTATTTTGTGCAACAGGTCATAGATATAAACCCAAAACGGTCAT
>CALZNR010000170.1 GCA_945827565.1 uncultured Prevotella sp. | reverse complement strand
CAAGCAAAAGAGACACCCTGATAGAAACATGAAAACTAATTTATAGAACATCCCTTGAATATGGCACACAACGATAAAGCCCTGACTCCGATGATGAAGCAGTTCTTCGACCTGAAAGCCAAGCATCCCGATGCAGTACTGCTGTTCAGATGTGGCGACTTTTACGAAACATACTGCGATGATGCGGTGGTGGCATCGAGCATCCTGGGCATCACCCTGACACGGAGAAACAACGGAGGCTCTGCAGGTGCCACAGAGATGGCAGGATTTCCATACCATGCCCTCGACACCTACCTGCCCAAACTGATAAGAGCAGGGAAAAGAGTGGCTATATGTGACCAGCTGGAAGACCCGAAGCTGACCAAAAAACTGGTGAAGAGGGGTATTACCGAACTGGTGACGCCAGGGGTGGCGATGAACGATAATGTGCTGAACTATAAGGAAAACAACTTCCTGGCTGCCATACAGTTTGGCGTGCCATCGGGCAAATTGCAGAAAACATCGCTCTGCGGTGTGGCTTTTCTCGACATCTCTACGGGAGAGTTTATGGTGGGAGAGGGCACTATAGACTATGTGGAGAAACTGCTCATCAACTTCCAGCCCAAGGAGGTGCTGGTGGAAAGGGTGCGCAAGGGCGACTTTGAGGAGTTTTTTGGCAACAGATTCTTCACCTTTGAATTAGACGACTGGGTGTTTACCGACTACAGTGCCCGACAGAAACTGCTGAGGCACTTTGGCGTGCAGTCGCTCAAAGGATTTGGTATAGAGCATCTGGCGTGTGGCGTGATAGCAGCAGGTGCCATATTGCAGTACCTTGACATTACGCAGCACCATCGCATAGGGCACATCACCAGCATCTCGCGCATAGAGGCTGAACGCTATGTGAGGCTCGACCGCTTCACCATACGCAGTCTGGAACTGGTGCAGCCCATGCAGGAAGATGGTGCCTCGCTGCTGCAGGTGCTCGACAAGACAGTGACCCCCATGGGCGGGCGACTGCTGAGAAGATGGATGGTGTTTCCGCTGAAAGAGCTGCATCGCATCAACGACCGACTCAATGTGGTGGAGCACCTGTGTGTGCAGCCACAGCTGTGTGAGGTGATGGATGAACAGATGCACCGCATTGGCGACCTGGAACGTATCATCAGCAAGGTGGCTGCCGGCAGAGTGTCGCCCCGAGAGGTGGTGCAACTGAAGGTGGCACTGCAAGCCATAGCACCCATCAAAACGGCGTGTATGCACACAGACAACGAGGTGCTCAGAAGGATAGGGGAGCAGCTGAACCTGTGCGAGACATTGCGCGACAGAATAGACAAGGAGATAAATAACGACCCCCCGCAACTGCTGAACAAGGGTGGGGTGATAAACAGCGGTGTGAGTGCCGAACTGGACGAACTGAGGCAACTGGCATACAGCGGAAAAGACTACCTGATGAAGATACAGGAACGAGAAACAGAACTCACCGGTATCTCAAGCTTGAAGATAGGCTATAACAACGTGTTTGGCTATTACCTGGAGGTGCGCAACACCTTTAAAGACAAGGTGCCCGACACATGGATACGCAAGCAAACACTGGCACAGGCAGAACGCTATATCACCGAAGAACTCAAGGAGTATGAGGAGAAGATACTGGGAGCTGAAGACAAGATACTGTTGCTGGAAACAAGTCTGTTCAACAACCTGGTTACTGCCATGCAGGAGTATATACCGCAGATAAAAATCAACGCCAATCTGGTGGCACAGATGGACTGTCTCATCTCGTTTGCCAAGACGGCAGAGCAGCATCACTACGTGAAGCCACAGATAGACGAATCGTGTGTGATAGACATCAGGCAGGGCAGGCATCCCGTGATTGAAACCCAGTTGCCCCCAGGAGAGCCCTATGTGCCCAACGACATACTGCTGGATGCCGAAAAGCAGCAGATAATGATCATCACAGGACCCAATATGGCGGGAAAATCGGCACTGCTCAGGCAAACGGCTCTCATTACACTGATGGCACAGCTGGGTTGTTTTGTGCCTGCACAGAGCGCCCGCATAGGCATTGTGGATAAGATATTCACCAGAGTGGGGGCAAGCGACAACATAGCACAGGGAGAATCTACCTTTATGGTGGAGATGACCGAGGCGGCAAACATACTGAACAACGTGACACCACACTCACTGGTGCTCTTCGACGAACTGGGCAGGGGCACCAGCACCTATGACGGCATCTCCATAGCATGGGCCATTGTGGAGTATCTGCACGAGCAGCCCAAGGCGCAGGCGCGTACCCTCTTTGCCACACACTATCATGAACTGAACGAGATGGAAAAGAGTTTCAAGCGCATCAGAAACTTTAATGTGAGCGTGAAGGAGGTGGACAACAAGGTGATATTCCTTAGAAAACTGATGCCGGGAGGTTCTGAGCACTCCTTTGGTATCCATGTGGCAGAGATAGCAGGTATGCCCAAGAGCATAGTGAAACGTGCCAATGCCATACTGAAACAGCTGGAAAGCGAGAATGCACAGGTGGGCAAAACGGCTGCCACCAAGGGTATTGCCGAGCAGCGAAATGCCATGCAACTGTCGTTCTTCCAGCTCGACGACCCTGTGCTCTGCCAGATACGCGACGAGATACTGGGGCTCGACATCAACAATCTAACCCCCGTGGAGGCTCTCAACAAGCTCAACGACATCAAGAAAATAGTGAGCGGAAGATAAGGTATCTGCCGCTCACTGTTTTCTTTTTCTGCATCAGCACAAGATGCCCTGGCAGCCCTTATACACGCCTTTTCCTAAGCATACACCATGCACCGATGATGATGAAGGGAATGCTGAGAAGCTGCCCCATGTCTAAGGGCATGGAAGCCTCGAATGACTCTTGTACTTCCTTGGTGAACTCTATGAAGAAGCGGGCGGTGAAGATATAGGTGAGACAAAGGCCAAAGAAGAAGCCTGTGCCCACCTTCTGCGGATGCTTGCGATAGAGATGCCAGCCAATGAAGAAAAGGATGAAATAGGCTATTGCCTCGTACAGCTGACCGGGATGGCGGGGTAGGGCATCTACCCTGTGGAAAACAAATGCCCAGGGCACATCGGTGACACGACCGATGATTTCGGAATTCATCAGATTGCCCAAGCGAATGCAGCAGGCGGTGAGGGGAGTGGCAATAGCCACATTGTCGAGTACCTGCCAGATGTTGACATGGGTGCGGCGCACATAGAGCCACAGGGCAAGCATCAGTCCCAAGGTGCCTCCATGACTTGCCAAACCTTCAAAGCCTGTAAACTTCCAGTCGCCGTCGGGAAGGATGCGGATGGGCAGTATCATCTCTACCACACCCTGAAAAGACGACAGGAAATAATCGGGCTGATAGAAGAGGCAATGGCCCAGACGGGCTCCTATCAAGATGCCTGCAAAGCAATAGAAAAACAGGGGTTCAAAGAGTTCTGCCTTCAAGCCCTGCTCCCTATACAGTTTCTTGACCAGCAGATAGGCCAAGAGCAGCCCTATAAGCCACAGCAAGCTATACCAGCGCAGCACACCAAAAAGGGTGAGTTGCGGGTTCCAATCAATATACAATATACTGTGCATGAGCATGATGGATTAAAAATGTGATGGCATGGACACTGGCTTATACATTGAACCTGAAGTGCATGATATCGCCATCCTGCACCACATAGTCCTTGCCTTCCACACCCAGTTTTCCAGCTTCGCGCACGGCAGCCTCAGAGCCGTATTGCAGGTAGTCTTCGTATTTGATAACCTCGGCACGGATAAAGCCTTTCTCAAAGTCTGTGTGTATCACTCCGGCACACTGTGGAGCCTTCCAGCCCTTGTGGTAGGTCCATGCCTTTACTTCCATCTCGCCAGCAGTGATAAAGGTTTGCAGGTTGAGCAGCGAATAGGCTTTCTTGATCAGTCGGTTCACACCGCTCTCTTCCAGTCCCAACTCTTCCAAAAACAGCTGTTTGTCTTCATACGACTCCAGTTCGGCAATATCTTCTTCTGTTTTGGCGGCTATCACCATGGCTTCGGCACCCTCTTGTGCTGCCAGTGCTTCGATGCTGCGGGTGTAGTCGTTGCCGCTCTTGGCAGAGGCCTCGTCCACATTGCATACGTAGAGCACGGGTTTGGAGGTGAGCAGAAACAGGTTGCGTGCAGCATCTTGCTCGTCCTTGCTCTCAAAGGTCACGGTGCGTGCGTTCTTGCCCTGCACCAGAGCGGCTTTGTAGGCCTCCATCACCGTTACTTCTATCTTGGCTTCCTTGTTGCCGGCAGCGGCAGCCTTCTGCTGCTTAGCCAGTTTGGCTTCAATGGTTTCCAAGTCTTTGAGTTGCAGTTCGGTATCTATAATCTCCTTGTCTCTGAT
>CALZNR010000169.1 GCA_945827565.1 uncultured Prevotella sp. | reverse complement strand
AGAAGGACGTATTAGATCTTTATGAAGAGGCCTTGAATGAAGCAATGCCTACTGCATTTGCCATTGTTAAAGAAACAGCACGACGCTTTTCTGAAAACGAAGAAACAATTGTCACTGCGAACGATTTTGACAGGGAATTGGCTGCCAATCCTCAAAACGACTTCATCACAATAGACGGAGACAAAGCTATATATCACAACCATTGGACCGCAGGAGGAAACGACTTGAAATGGGAAATGGTTCACTACGATGTACAATTATTTGGAGGTATAGTACTTCATCAAGGAAAAATTGCCGAAATGGCTACTGGTGAAGGAAAGACCCTTGTCGCAACACTACCTGTATTTCTGAATGCCTTGACAGGCAACGGTGTGCACGTAGTTACAGTAAATGACTATTTGGCAAAGCGTGACTCTGAATGGATGGGACCGCTCTACATGTTCCATGGGCTATCTGTTGACTGTATCGACAAGCATCAGCCAAACTCAGACAGAAGAAGGAAAGCATATCAGGCAGACATCACCTTTGGAACCAACAACGAATTTGGATTTGACTATCTGCGTGACAACATGGCAGTATCTCCAGATGACTTAGTACAACGTGCACACAACTATGCCATCGTTGACGAGGTTGACTCTGTTCTCATTGATGATGCTCGTACTCCGCTCATCATTTCTGGTCCAGTTCCTAAAGGAGACGTCCAAATGTTTGAGGAATATCAGCCTTTGGTGGAAAAACTCTTTGATGTTCAAAAGAAACTGGCTACACAATATTTGGCAGAGGCCAAGCAGAAAATCAGCGAAGGAAAGGAGAAAAATGACCGTCAATTGCAGGAAGAAGGCTTCCTCTCACTATTCCGCTCCCACAAGGCACTTCCTAAAAACAAACCACTTATAAAGTATCTCTCTGAAGAAGGCATCAAGGCTGGTATGCTGAAAACAGAAGAGACATACATGGAAAATAACAACCGAAGAATGCCTGAGGCTATACAACCTCTGTATTTTGTTGTTGATGAAAAACTAAATTCATGCGACTTGACAGATAAGGGTACGGAGTGGTTAGCAAAGCAGGTAAACGATAAAACACTTTTTGTATTACCTGATATCGTTTCAGAACTATCAGAACTTGAAGCCATAAAAGATATCTCTGATGAAGAGCGACTGAACAAAAAAGATGAGTTGCTCAACCATTATGCCATACAGAGTGAACGTGTGCACACGTTACAACAACTGCTCAAAGCATATACAATGTTCAATAAGGACGAAGAATACGTAATTATTGATGGTGAAGTCAAAATTGTTGATGAGCAAACTGGACGCATCATGGAAGGGCGTAGATGGAGTGATGGCCTACACCAAGCCGTTGAAGCAAAAGAACATGTAAAAGTGGAGGCCGCTACTCAAACTTTTGCAACCATCACTCTGCAAAACTATTTCCGAATGTACCATAAGTTGTCTGGTATGACAGGAACAGCGTCAACGGAAGCTGGAGAATTTTGGGATATCTACAAACTTGATGTTGTTGAGATTCCTACCAACCGTCCCATCAAACGTATTGATATGAATGACAGAGTGTATAAAACAGCACGTGAAAAATACAACGCTGTCATTGACGAAATTCAGAAAATGCGCAAAAGTGGACGCCCCACCCTCGTTGGTACTACATCCGTAGAAATTTCAGAACTTCTTTCGAAGATGCTGAATATGAGAAAGATCCCACATCAAGTACTGAATGCAAAACTGCATCAGAAGGAGGCTGACATCGTGGCTCTTGCAGGACAGAGTACCAACGGACTCGGTGCTGTGACTATTGCAACCAACATGGCAGGACGTGGTACGGACATCAAGCTCTCACCCGAGGTGAAAGCTGCCGGTGGATTGGCAATTATCGGAACCGAGCGTCATGAAAGTCGCCGTGTCGATAGACAGTTGCGCGGACGTTCTGGTCGTCAGGGAGACCCTGGCTCTTCCATTTTCTATGTATCATTGGAAGATAAGCTCATGCGACTATTTGCATCAGAACGCATTGCTCGCCTCATGGACAGAATCGGACTTAAAGATGGCGAAGTCATTGAGCACAGCATTGTTACCAAAAGTATTGAGCGTGCACAGAGAAAAGTCGAAGAAAACAACTTTGGCATCCGTAAGCGATTGCTGGAATATGATGATGTGATGAACAAGCAGCGCACCGACATTTATGAAAAGAGACGGCATGCTCTCATGCGTGAAAGATTGGGCATGGATATTTCCAACACACTATGGGATCGTATCGTCAACATTATCGAAAATAATGACTATGAGGGGTGCAAAGAAGAGTTTATCCACATTTTCTCTATGGAAGTGCCCTTTACTGAAGAGCAATTTATCAACGAAAAGCATGAAAAACTTTGCGAAGATTCATTCCAAATGGCTATGGATACTTTCAAGAGAAAGTCTGAACGTATCCAAACTATTGCAATGCCGATAATCCAACAGGTTTATGAACAGAATGGCGAGAATTATGAACGTATCATGGTTCCCATCACTGATGGACAACGCATATACAACATTCCATGCAATCTGAAAGAGGCCTACGAAACACAGTGTAAGAGCATCATCAAACAGTTTGAAAAGGTACTGATACTGCACATTATTGATGACTGCTGGAAAGAAAATCTAAGAGAATTGGATGAGTTGAAGCATAGCGTGCAAAACGCATCGTATGAGCAAAAGGATCCTCTCTTGATTTTCAAACTTGAAAGCGTGAAGTTGTTCGACTCAATGGTGAACAACATGAACAATAGAATTACTTCTATCCTGATGCGTGCTGGAATACCAGAATTGCAACAATCCCAGTCGGTACAAGAGGCTGAACCTGAAAGGCAGCCCCAAAGACCTTCGTATGTCGAGTCCAAACAAAATCTGGAAGAAGATCGCCTTACTGACCAAAATCAAGTAGCAGCATCCAGACAGGACACTCGTGCCCGACAGCCACAGACTCCGATTGTAAAAGATAAATTGCCAGGAAGAAATGATCCTTGCCCTTGCGGAAGTGGAAAAAAATTCAAGAATTGTCACGGAAAGGGGCTTGTGTAATCCACGTCCTATTGTATCATACGCTTTGTAAAAAGACGCAAATACATCCAAATATCGATTCATGGGTTGTTTCTCGCTTGCGAGATTCAACCCATTTCGAATATTCATAGTCTCATTTATAAATAACCAATCCCATTGATTATGTTGAATATCAAGAGATTTGTATGCAATTTCTTTCAAGAGAATTGCTATGTTGTTAATGACAACACAAAGCAATGTGTTGTTATTGATTGTGGAGCTTACTACACAGAAGAAAAGGCTGCCATCATAGATTACATACGGAATAATGAACTTACACCACAATATCTCTTGGCAACTCATGCGCACATAGACCACAATTTCGGTAATCCAGCCATGTTTACCGAATTTGGACTCAAGCCATCGGTTTCTGCCAAAGATGAAATACTGATGGAAAATTTGTCACAACAATCCGAAGTATTATGCCACATCAAATTGGATGAAGAAATGCCACCTGTAGGAGCCTTCTTTGATGAGAACTCCATCATATCATTCGGCACACACCAATTCAAAATTATCTCCACACCAGGACATACCCCGGGTTCTGTATTTTTTTATTGCGAAGAAGAGAATATTGCCTTTTCTGGCGATACACTATTCAAAATGAGTATTGGAAGGACAGATTTTGATTTCGGTTCTTTTCAAGATATCCAAAAGAGTTTGGAGATGATCAAACACACCCTCCCTTTACACACAGTTATCTATCCTGGACATGGCAGTCACACCACATTGACAGATGAGGTAAAACATAATCCATTTATGCAGTAACATCATTAGAGTTCTATACTTCAAAATATAATAGACCATCACCAAATAACACTGTATCAGTGATTTATATACAATACTATACCTCGCCATGTGGAGAACTCATTCTGGCATCAACGGGCAACGCTTTGTGTCTGTGCGATTGGAATGGAATGCCCTGTGCTGAACGAAACAAACGTAGAATCCAGAGATACTTGAACGTAGAGTTCAGAATAGAATCTTCCGCTGTACTTGTACATACAAAGAGACAGCTTGATGAATATTTTGCAGGCAAACGCAAAGAGTTCAATATCCCGCTATACCCTTTCGGTACAGTCTTTCAGCTTCAAGTCTGGAGATCATTACTCAACATCCCATACGGAGAAACAAGAAACTATACAGAGATAGCTAAAACTATTGGCAACGTGAAAGGTGTAAGAGCCGTGGCACAAGCTATTGGTGCCAATGGCATAGACCTGTCTCTTATACACATCTCCGAGCCCACGAGACAGGCAGAAAT
>CALZNR010000168.1 GCA_945827565.1 uncultured Prevotella sp. | reverse complement strand
CTAAATTAGACACCAAAATTCAAACATGAAAGTAAAGACGTTATATTTTCCTTTATTTTTTATTCTATCCATATTTATCGTTCAACAACTTCCTGCACAAAGCAGCAAGAGAAACGCAATTATTGACGACATAGTAAAATCATATACCGACTCTCTGAATTTCTACAAGAAGAAGTGCGACTCCTTGAGACTCATTAATGATTCTGTTATGCAATCTATGGGTTCACCAGCAGACAACAAATATTTCCGTCTGTTCTCACCATTAGCATACTATCCTGACATTGCAAATCGTGCACTTAGAATGGATGAGTCACAAGATTTCGACAACGCAGCTGACCGTAACCTTCTTCAAGTGTATTTGAACAGGCCTGACCTCGTAGAGTATTCCTCTACAGACATTCCTGCAGGCACAAGTACAGAAGAGGTAGGCATTGCGCACCAACCCGAGCGAATAGAATTAACCAAGCAGGTAAAGAGCGCTACGCCATCTGTAAAAACAGACGTAGAGTCCAGCAATGTCGACCTGGTTGTCACAAGGCCCAACTTCTGGACATTTCACGGAGACTACTATCTGCAATTTCTGCAAAACTACGTATCAGAGAACTGGTACAAGAGCGGTGCTAACAGCTACTCTATGATGGGAACCGCCACATTACAGTATAATTACAACAACAAGCAGAAGGTTAAATGGGATAACAAGTTAGAATTACGCCTTGGATTCCAGACAACAGAAGCTGACACAATTAATAAGTTCAAGACATCTGATGACTTGGTAAGATATACGTCAAAACTTGGTCTGCAGGCTCATGCCAACTGGTATTACACCATGCAGCTTATCGCCCAGACTCAATTCACAAAAGGTTTGAGAAACAATAACGACTATGTGTTCTCTGACTTCATGTCACCATTTACATTGAACGTATCACTTGGTATGGACTACACCGTAAACACGAAGAACAAGAAACTGACAGGAGCCATACATATAGCACCTTTCGCGTTTAAGTTCAAATACGTGGACAGAAAGTACCTTGCTAAAAGCTTCGGTATCTATGGAGGACACCGCACGTTAGAGGATTTCGGTTCGCAGTACACCATAGACATCACATGGGCTCCTGTTAACAATTTCAAATGGAAAACACGTATATATGGTTACACCACGTATCATAAATACGAGATGGAATGGGAGAATACGCTGACCCTGCAATTTAACAAATATATATCTACCTGTTTGTATCTTTATCCTCGATTTGATGACAGCGTCAACCGGGTAGATGACCACGGCTATATTCAATTTAAAGAGTATTTCAGTTTTGGATTCTCTTATTCAATGTAGTTTATACAGGATGGCATCAATTGACAACAAAGAGTTAGAACTTGCCTGGGAGATAATATCTAACACTGACACGCATCTTTTTTTAACAGGCAAAGCAGGTACCGGGAAAACAACATTCCTACGTAATCTCAGAACCTCGCTGCCAAAACGCATGGTGGTTGTCGCCCCCACAGGTATAGCTGCCATAAATGCCCAAGGAACTACTATCCACTCTTTCTTCCAACTGAGTTTCGGACCACAGATACCCGGCACGCAACAAAAAAGCAAACGATTTCAGTTCAGGAAACAGAAGATACAACTGATACGTTCCCTTGACCTTATTGTAATAGATGAAATCAGTATGGTCAGGGCAGACACACTTGACGCCATTGACCATGTCTTACGCCAATACCGCAACTCCAGTCGTCCTTTCGGCGGAGTACAAATGCTAATGATAGGCGATATGCAACAGCTTGCGCCTGTTGCAAAAGAAGATGAATGGAGGCTGTTAAGTCCTTATTACTCTTCGCCCTACTTCTTCTCAAGCAAAGTGCTGCAAAACACGAACTTCGTTACCATAGAACTGAAACATGTTTACAGACAGAACGACCCCGTATTCATAGATCTTCTGAACTCTGTACGGAACAACTGCGCCACAGCAGACACCCTGAAGCATTTGAACACGAGGTACATACCAAACTTTTCTCCCAAAGAGGAAGAAGGCTATATTAGACTTACCACCCACAACTATCAGGCAGACATCATCAACGAAGAAAAACTGAAAGCACTGAAAAGTGCAGAAATAACATATAACGCATCCGTAGAGGGCGATTTCCCGGAACTCGCCTACCCCACAGATACCACCCTGAGATTAAAAGTAGGAGCACAGGTGATGTTCGTAAAAAACGACAGTTCACCGGAGAAAAGATACTATAATGGTATGATTGGCAAGGTGACAGACTTAAAAGCCGATAAAATAATCGTCTGCTCTACCGATGATGGCCACACAATAGAGGTTGACCAAGAGAAATGGAACAACATTAAATACACACTAAACGAGGACACACAAGAAATAGAAGAGAACGTAGCCGGTACCTTCCTGCAGTTTCCGTTAAAAACAGCCTGGGCTATCACTATACACAAATCACAAGGTTTGACATTTGAACACGCAATCATTGATGCGCAACACAGTTTCGCCCACGGCCAAACATACGTTGCCCTGTCACGATGCAAGACTCTTGAAGGCTTGGTATTGTCACGCCCTATACCCCCGACGGCAATCATAAGCGACAATCTGGTGCAAGAATTTTGTAAAGACCCCAGGCACCAGCAGCCTGATGCACAACATCTTACAGAACTTGAAAAAAGCTATTACCTTCGAACAACTGAGGACTTGTTTTCTTTTGACAAAATACATTTTCCAATAAAAGACCTCTTAAGAATTCTCAGAGAATTCTTCTACCATTCATACCCTAAGCTATACACTTCTTGGCAAGATGCAGAGGAACGCCTTAAACAACCGGAAATCATAGCATATAAGTTTCATAAACAATATAAAAGACTTATCCTGAACACACAAAACATCAAAGACGACTCTGGTTTGCAGGACAGATTAAAGAAAGGGGCAGCATACTTCAAAGAAGATATTTCTTTCTTGGGGAAGCAGCTTTCCATCACAAAAATACAGACAAACAACAAACAAGCAAGGGAACGCCTGACAAATGTAATACAAAACATATTATTTGAATACAGGCTGAAAACAGAACTTCTCAACTATGTCGCAGAGAATGGGATAAAAACAAATGAATATCTGAAATACAAAGCTACCATCTCGCTGAAATTAGAAAATGACGAGACGCTGAAAGCCAAGCATTTTGTAAAAAAGAAGACAAAATAACTTATTAAACATCATTTTTTTGTCTTTCAATTGGCTATATCAAAAAAATAATGTAACTTTGCATAAATTTTCAAACAAACAACAAAAATGTTATTAGACAAGATAAATAATCTCATCACGGAAATCGACAGCCTGCATGCCGACACCGTAGAACAGATAGAGGCACTACGCTTGAAATACCTGTCAAAGAAAGGTGAAATCAGTGCCTTAATGACTGACTTTCGCAGTGTTGCACCAGAGCAGAAAAAAGCTATAGGCATAAAGATTAACGAACTCAAGCAGTTAGCTTTTGACAAGATTAACGGATTAAGGAATCAGCTTGAGACTTCTGATGACAAAGAGTGCTTGTCTGACCTTACCAGAACACCGTACCCCACCCCACTGGGCACACGTCATCCTCTGTCTATCGTCAAGAATGAGATTGTAGAGATATTCCAGCGAATGGGCTTCACTCTTGCAGACGGGCCTGAGGTGGAAGACGACTTACACATCTTCACCAAGATGAACTTTGCCGCCGACCACCCTGCACGTGACATGCAAGACACATTCTTCGTTGAGGAAAGCGCACTGAAGGATGTCACAAAGAACATACTCCTGCGCTCACACACTTCCAGTGTCCAGGCACGTGTAATGGAAAAACAACAGCCACCGATACGTGTCATCTGTCCTGGCAGAGTGTACCGCAATGAGGCCATCACAGCCCGCGCTCACTGTTTCTTCCATCAGATAGAGGGATTATACATTGATGAGAATGTATCTTTCACTGACTTGAAACAGGTAATGCTGACTTTTGCACAAGAGATGTTTGGGCCTGACACAAAGATACGCTTGCGCCCATCTTACTTCCCATTCACAGAACCATCAGCAGAGATGGACATCTCATGCCATATCTGTGGAGGCGTAGGATGCGGATTCTGTAAGCATACTGGATGGGTGGAAATACTCGGATGTGGTATGGTTGATCCAAACGTACTGGAACTCTGTGGAATTGACTCAAAGAAATATAGTGGTTATGCATTCGGCCTCGGCGTCGAGCGCATCACCAATCTTAAATACCAAGTAAGTGACCTGCGTATGTTCTCCGAAAACGACAAACGTTTCCTGGAAGAGTTTACAGCAGCAAACCTGTCTCTTATACACATCTCCGAGCCCACGAGACAGGCAGAAAT
>CALZNR010000167.1 GCA_945827565.1 uncultured Prevotella sp. | reverse complement strand
ACACTGCATATCGTCGGCAGCGTCAGATGTGTATAAGAGACAGATGCCAAATATCTTCAAGAGGCGCGCCGCTTTTCTCACAAGTGGCTGTTGCAGGGCATGGCAAAGCATCAGTCTGCCACCTTGGACAACAGGCACGCCAACACCCAGGTGCCCAAGGTCATCGGTTTTGAGCGTGTGTATCAGCAACATGCACAGGCATCAGCGCAGGGGGATAAGGTGTATGGCGATGCCGCCCGCTTTTTCTGGCAGGATGTGGCCACGCAGCGCACCATAGCCGTGGGTGGCAACTCCATCAACGAGTGGTTCCCCGCTGCCACCAAGTATCATCGTTTCATCACCAGTGCCGAGGGCGTGGAATCGTGCAACAGCTATAACATGCTCAAACTCTCTGAATGTCTGTTCATGGACGAGCACCACAGCAGATACACCGACTTCTACGAGAGTACCATGCTCAACCATATCCTCTCCACCCAGCATCCTGTGACGGGTGGCTATGTGTATTTCACACCCGCACGCCCGCAACATTACAGGGTGTATTCGCAAACCAACCAGGCCATGTGGTGCTGTGTGGGCAGTGGCATGGAGAACCACGGCAAATACGGAGAGTTTATCTATTCCCGTTCTGTTGACAATGATACTCTTTGGGTGAATCTCTTCGCCGCCTCCACCCTGCAGTGGAAAGCCAGAAGGGTGGAGATAGAGCAGTCAACCACCTTCCCCTACCAGCCTGCATCACGCCTCACGGTGCGGGGCAAGGGCACCTTTACCATGATGGTGCGCATACCCAGTTGGACGCATGGCGGCTTCTCGCTGCGTGTCAACGGCAAGCCAGTGGCTTACACGGAGCATAAGGGCTATGCCGCTGTTCATCGCAAGTGGAAGAAGGGAGATGTGGTGGAGGTGTCGCTGCCCATGAGCATACAGATAGAGCCTCTGCCCCATGCCCACGACTATGTGGCTGTGAAGTACGGACCGTTGTTGCTCTGTGCCAAAACGGGAACGGAAGATCTGAAAGGGCTTCATGCCGATGATAGCAGGATGGGGCATATCGCCTCTGGCAAGCAGATGAATATCTACGCTGCGCCCGTGCTTCTTGGCGACAGGGAGGCACTGAAGAAAGCCATCCAGCCCATCAACCCCGACAAACTCACCTTTGGCTTTGGCTCCTATCAGGTGGCAAATGCTGAGGGGAAGCAACTTGTGTTGCAGCCTTTCAACACGCTGCACGACAGCCGTTATATGATGTATTGGCTCAACGTGACGCCCCAGAAATGGCAGCAGATACAGGCAGCATTGAAACATCAGGAAGACTCTGTGCAAGCCATCCAGGCGCGCACCATAGACTATGTGCAGCCCGGCAGGCAGCAGAGCGAGGCAGACCACACCATGCTACAAGAGAAAACAAGACAGGGAGCCGCCCACGACGAGCGTTTCCGCCAAGCCAACAAGGGATGGTTTGAATACACCATGAGCGTGAGTGAGAAAACCACGTCTTGTCTGCTGATGGTGAAATACTGGGCTGCCGACCGTGGCAATGCCACCATCAGCATAGACGGCACACCCGTGCTGGTGGTGGACGATCAGCGTGACGAAGACCGCTTTGTCAATGCTCAGTGCGAGATTCCAGCAGCACTGCTGCAACACAAGCAGAATGTCAAGGTGAGGGTCACGTCATCAGGGCGCAGTCTGCCGGTCTATGAGTTGAGAATAGTGAAAGGGGCGATTCTTTAACCCAAATCGGTCATTAGCGTTATGATGATAACAACTTCTGTTTTTGAGAAGATGTGTTCTCGTTTTGAGGGCGCAATGGGGTTCCATTGTAACCGAGAAACGGGAAGACAGATGCCAAAAAGAAAGTTCGTTTGCGCATAACGGCCTAATGACCGTTTTGGGTTTAACTTCCCCCAAAAAACAACTTCCAAAACTAAAAACTATGACTCTGCAACACACCTTAACGGCCCTTGCCATGCTGGCTGCTTCTGCATCAGTAAAGTCTCAGACAGCCGTTTTCAATCATTTCACTTATCAGGGCAATGATGCCCGTTTTGCGCAGGTGATCGACACCACCCGACAGTTCTTCAACCCCATCATTGCAGGCTTTGCCCCCGACCCCTCCATCTGTCGTAAGGGCGACACCTACTATATGGTCAACTCCACGTTCACCTTGTTTCCCGGTGTGCCCCTCTACACCAGCAAGAACCTCAGAGAGTGGACATTGGTGGGGCATGTGCTCAACAGGGAGAGCCAGTTGCCTCTGCGCGGACAGCATGTGAGCGGAGGCATCTATGCCCCAGCCATCTCCTACAACAAGCGCAACGACACCTTTTATATGATAACCACCAACGTGGGCAAGGGCAACTTCTACGTCAAGTCGTCCAATCCTGAACAGGGGTGGAGCGAGCCTGTCTATCTCAAGGGAATGGGAGGTATAGACCCCTCGTTCTTCTTCGATAAGGATGGCAAGGGATATATTGTTCATAACGATGCGCCCGATGGGGGACCACGCTACGAGGGCGAGCGAAGCATCTGGATCAGACAGTTCAATGTCAAGGGCGACAGCTTGGTGGGCGCTGCCAAGGAAATATTGCGCAGCGGTACCCACGTGCAGAAAAACCCTATATGGATAGAGGGACCGCACCTGTATCGCATTGGCAAGTACTACTACCTGATGTGTGCCGAGGGTGGCACAGGGGCATGGCACTCCGAGGTGATACTGCGTGCCAAGAATCCCATGGGACCCTGGGAGGAGTTTACCGGGGGCAACCCCATCCTGACACAGCGCAGCGGACTGGACCCCATGCGCCCTCATCCTGTGAGCAGCACGGGACATGCCGACCTTGTGCAAACACCCAAGGGCAACTGGTGGGCAGTGTTCTTAGGATGCCGACCCTATGAAGACGATTGGTACAACACGGGGCGCGACACCTACATGCTGCCAGTGACATGGAAAGACGGATGGCCCACCATACTGCCCCAGGGAGAGGTGCTGCCCACCGTGGTGGATGCCGCCAGGGAGTATGCCCCATCACCAAGAATACAGGAGAATCTGCTGACAGGCAACTTCGGATATACCGATAACTTCCAGGGAGACAAACTGAACATGAGATGGTATTTCTTGCGTGAGCCTGCCCCCTTCTATCAGTTGGCAGATGACGGACTGCATATATCGCCCATGAGCACCAATGCCAGAGGGCGAAAAGCCTTCTCGGCACTCTTCTGCAAGCAGCAGCACACCTCTTTCTCTGCATCCACCACGCTGAACTTTGTGCCGCAGAGCGCACAGGATATGGCTGGCGTGTTGCTGTTTCAGAACGAGGATTATCAGATAGTGCTGGGCAAAACCATGCTCCGCAACCGTGTGGCAGTGGTGCTGCAACGTGTAGAGAAAACATCGGTCAACATCGCCTCTGCCTTCCTCTCCCCACAGGATGCCGCCGCTCCCTTGCAACTCAAGGTAGAGGGCAAGGGGCGCTACTACGACTTCTATTACGCTGTGGGCAAGGGCAACTGGCAACTGCTGGCGCAGGGTGTGGATGCGCTCAACCTCAGCACCAACCGTGCCGGCGGATTCATAGGTGCCCTCATCGGTCTCTATGCCACCAGGCAGGCTGTGGAGAAGCGTTGAAAAATAGCCTCTTTTCTTGGTCAATCCAATAAATGTTATTAACTTTACGCCCGTTAAAAGTGTATAAAGCCACGTTGTTCTCGGGAATAGAAACACAGGAAAGGGGCTGAATGTCAGGAAAGAAGGAAAAATTTTTTTAATTGTCAAATATTGTATTAAAAATGAAAACATTAAGAAAAATTGGTCTTTTAATGATGGCTGTGTGCATGATTGCTGGAATGGCATCGTGCGGTAGTGATGACGATGGTAATGGTGATGGTGGCGGCAATGCTGGCGCGCTTGTGGCGAATGGACAGAACTATCCGTTCAATTATTGCTACATATATAACAGTCAGGATGGAGAATTGATGTTCAGCAATCACGATATGCTTGCCTTCGACGTCAGTCGTTCAGATTATACAATGTTCCAAATATATTTTAAGCAGCAGATCTTTTCATTTGAGAACCTGACTCTCAATCCCGATGAATATGAACTTTGGTTTGACTGTGGGGGTAGATTTGTCAATGGGGAAGCATATTATCCTACAACCTATGCTTGGGCACCACAGGAAGCATTCCTCAAGGCAAAGAATCCTGGCAAGCTGACTATTAGCAGGTCGGGCAACAATATCCACGTGAAGATTGAAAACCTTTGGATATATGGAGGTGATGGATTTGATAATGTATTTAAGAGCGGTTTGCCCGAAGGCTACAATTGGTTGAACGGTAGCTTTGAGTTCAATGGAGCCATGGTTGACGTGTCGAGTATAATGG
>CALZNR010000166.1 GCA_945827565.1 uncultured Prevotella sp. | reverse complement strand
TTGGCGACACCCGCACTTCTATCTTCGACGCTAAGGCTGGTATCGCTCTTACCGACACCTTCGTAAAGGTTGTGTCTTGGTATGACAACGAGATCGGCTACTCTAACAAGGTGCTCGAACTCATCGCTCACATGAAGAAGGTGAACGGTTAATTTGCTTGAATTTAATCACGCAATATCCAGAGGATAGGTCCACAAGGGCTTATCCTCTTTTTTTTCGTTTTTTCTTTGTTTTCCCGATTCTTTCCTGTTACCATTGGTGCGCTGCATGGTTCCTTTGTGTAGTGAAATGACACTCCTTATGAGTCATTGCTTTGGCTGTAGAAATTGAAATTCTACAGTTCGTGATTGTAGATGATTTATTTTTTGTACATTTGCATCCATGAAGTTGTTGACAATTCTTGGGCCCACTGCAAGTGGAAAGACAGCACTTGCCGCTGCGGTGGCTTCGTGTGTTGGTGCAGAGATTATCAGTGCCGACTCGCGTCAGGTGTATAGGCGTATGGATATAGGCACAGGCAAAGACCTGCAGGATTATGTGGTGGATGGCGTGCAGATTCCCTACCACCTGATAGATATTGTGGAACCAGGCACCAAGTACAACCTCTTTCGTTATCAGCACGATTTCCTTGAGGCATACAACGGTATTGTGGAGCGTGGCAAGCTGCCCATACTTTGTGGCGGTACAGGACTTTACATTGAGGCAGTGCTGAAGGGCTATCGCCTATCGGCTGTACCTGAGAATCCTGCTTTAAGGAAAGAACTGGAGCATTTCTCACTGGCGCAACTCACGGAGATGCTCAAGGAACAGAAAAAGAAAAACGGCAGTTGCATGCACAATACCACCGATGTGGATACCGTTCAGCGGGCCATTCGTGCCATTGAGATAGAAACCTTCAATGGGCAACATGCCTGTGCGTCGGCGGTGCTGCCTCATGTGGATGCTGTAGTGGTGGGTGTGTCCATTGATAGAGAAGAGCGACGCCGCAAAATAACCCGTCGGTTGAAGCAACGACTTGATGAAGGTATGGTGGATGAAATCCGTGCGCTGCTGGCAGAAGGCATTGCCGCAGAAGACCTCATATACTACGGTCTGGAATATAAGTTCGTCACAGAATATGCCATGGGGCAATGCAGTTACCAAGAGATGTTCAACCGTTTGGAAATTGCCATCCATCAGTTTGCCAAGCGCCAGATGACATGGTTCAGAGGAATGGAGCGCAGGGGATTTGTCATCCATTGGATAGATGCCATGCAGCCGATGGAGCATAAGGTGAAACAGATCATATCTCTCTGCAAGCAGCAGGAAGCTCTTTAAAATAGGATGTGCTGGACAACGTTACAGGAAACAATCATATAACATCACCGCATGAATTCTTCAGATACACATTCAAGATGGGGCATATTGTATTGTCCGAAACATGGATTCAAGAGTAATAACAAACATCGTGAAAGCCTGGTGCAAATTCTCGATGCCAAGGGCGTGTCGTACGATTTGGTGCAGAGCGAGAGTGTGGAGGGAGTGCAGAGGCTCACTCGTATGCTTGTAAACAACGGCTATACCACACTTATTATTGTGGGAGGTGATTCGGCTCTCAATGATGCGGTAAACTGCTTGATGGACATGGAGCAGAGCGTGCGTGAACGGGTGGCCTTAGGACTGATTCCTCATGGCATTCTCAACGACTTTGCCAAGTTCTGGAGCTATAAGGAAAACAATATAGAGCAAACGGTGGATTGGTTGATGGCGCACCGTGTGCGCTCCATTGATCTTGGTTGTATCCGTTATCGTGACAAGTTCGATAATGAATGTCATCGTTATTTCATCAACTGTGTCAACATCGGCTTTATTGCAGACATGATGAATCTGCGCCGCCAAACACGCAGCGTGGTGGGCTCGCGCCGCTTGTCGTGGATTGTTTCCCTGCTCCTCATGGTGTTTCACCGAATGGATTACAAGATGAAACTCACCATCAATACCGAGACCATTCAGCGCAGAGTAATGAATCTGTGCGTAGGCAGTGGTCCCGGCTACGGACAAACGCCCAATGCCGTGCCATACAATGGTTGGCTTGATGCTTCATTGGTGTGCCAACCCGCATTGATGCAGTTCTTTGCAGCACTTTGGATGCTGGTATTGGGGCGTTTCCTCAACCACAAGAGTGTGTTTCCCTATCGTACCCATTGTGTAGAGGTTCACGAAGCCCCACATGCCTTGGTAGCCATCGATGGCAGAGTGCTTGACCGTCCCAAAGGCTCCTTCAGGATAACCATTGCCAAGGAGGTTATCCGTTTCCTTATTCCAGAATAAAAGAGGAGAGGCATTATCCCATCTTGGAGATATTGCGAAGTTTGTTGTCTTCCAGTATCTTTATCTTTTTGCCGTCAATAGCCACTAAGTTCTCTGTGGCAAAGGCAGAGAGAGTGCGGATGGCATTGCTTGTGGTCATGTTCGACATGCAAGCCATGTCCTCACGGCTCATGTAGATGCTCAGTGTGGCGCCATCCTCTTCCACGCCATATTTGTCTTTCAGTGCCACCAACGCTTCTGCCAGTCTTCCCCGAAGATGCTTTTGTGTGAGATTCACTGTCAGGGTGTCTGCATCGCCCAGCATCATGGCGAGCTGTTTGATAAAGAATATGGCTACCCGATTGTTCTCTCTTATCAGGCAGAAAATGGTTTCAAAGGGGATGAGACAGATGGTGCAACACTCCAGAGCAGCCGCACTGGTGTGATAGTTTTCTTCCACAAAAGCTGCGCGGTAGCCAAAAAAACTCTGCTCCTTGATCATGCGGATAATCTGAGTGCCACTGCCGATACCTTCTTTATAAACCTTTACCTTGCCGTCCAGCAGGCACATCAGGCATTGAGGCTCTTCGTGCTCGCGGTATATCACTTCGTTTTTCTCATATACCTTTACCTCCATGCTGTCAACGAGATAGTTCCTTTGGGCATCGGTGAGCGGATCCCATAACACAGCAATGCTTGCTGCAATTTTCCTCAAATCACATTCATTATCCTTTTTCATAGGTGAGGTGCCAAATACCAATCTTCTCCTTAATACCTTCAGTAAAGGTTCGCCAGCAAGTGCAATGAAGATGGTCTTCATGTTGTCAGTCGCCGTGAACCTTATGCAAAGGTACGAAATATTTTTCTAAAACGACACAATACCGATGCGAAATGGTTACAATGCCGATAAAAGCAGGAATGTTTGCAAATTTTTCCAATTTTTTTTTGTCAACACAACTAAATTACTTAATTTTGAGGTGTCTCACTATTTGAGCGCATTGTGATGCGCACACATTTCTTGTTAACCGAATATACGAAACCTAAAAATAGGAACTATGAGTTATTTGCGATTTGAAAAAGCCGTAATGACTAACTTGGAGGAATCCTTGAAGAAAGAGTTGCTACGCACAAACCGTTCGGGTGCCTATTCCTGTTCTACCATTGTAGATTGCAACACCCGTAAGTATCATGGTTTGTTGGTGGTACCCGTTCCTGAACTGGATGATGAAAACCATGTGTTGCTCTCGTCACTCGACGTGACCGTGATTCAGCATGGGGCGGAGTTCAATCTGGGATTGCACAAGTATCAAGGCAACAATTTCAGTCCTAATGGACACAAGTACATCCGTGAGTTTGATTGCGACAAGGTGCCAACCACCTTGTATCGTGTGGGAGGAGTGCTGCTGAAGAAAGAGGTGGTGTTCCAACATTATGAAGACAGAATCCTCATCCGCTATACATTGGAGGATGCTCATTCTGCCACTACACTGCGCTTCCGACCCTTCTTGGCATTCCGCAGTGTAAAGCAGTTTACTCACGAGAATGCGGTGGCAAGCAGGGAGTACTTCCCCGTGACCAACGGCATACGCACCCGCATGTATGCTGGCTATCCTGAGTTGTTCATGCAGTTTAGCAAGAAGAATGAGTTTGTGTATCGTCCCGACTGGTATCGTGGGGTGGAATATCCCAAGGAGCAGGAACGTGGATATGCGTCCAATGAAGACCTCTATGTTCCTGGCTATTTCGAGATGAACATCAAGAAGGGCGAGAGTGTAGTGTTTGCTGCCTCAACCTCTTCTATCAGTACCACATCCCTGAAGAGCCTCTTTGAAAGGGAAGTGGCAGACAGAGCTCCGCGAGACAACTTCTTCCATTGTTTGGTGAATGCTGCTCATCAGTTCCATAAAAGAGAGAAAAATGATGACCGCTATCTTTTGGCTGGATATCCATGGTTCAAGTGCCGTGCACGTGACACCTTTATCTCTCTGCCTGGTTTGACGCTTGCCATTGAGGAGCAAGACTACTTTGAACTGGTGATGAAGACGGCCTGTCTCTTATACACATCTGACGCTGCCGACGATATGCAGTGTGTAG
>CALZNR010000165.1 GCA_945827565.1 uncultured Prevotella sp. | reverse complement strand
GGTTTTGGTGCCACCAACGGTAGCACCTTCTCCATGCAAGATAAGACGGGTGGCGACCTGAACAAGTTCTTCGAGATTACCAAGAAGTACTTGGCAGAGTTGAACAAACGTCCGGAAATAGCGCAGGCAATGACCTCTTATAATCCTAACTATCCCCAATATATGGTGGATGTGGATGTGGCAAAGTGCAAGCAGAGTGGCATCTCTCCGCAAACAGTGCTCTCCACCCTGCAGGGATATTACGGAGGATTGTATGCATCGAACTTCAATGCCTACGGAAAACTGTATCGTGTGATGATACAGGGTACCGTGGAGAGCAGGGAGAAGCCCTCTACATTGACCAATGTCTATGTGCGCACTCCGAAAGGCATGGCGCCCGTGAGTGAGTTCTGCACACTGAAGCGTGTGTATGGTCCCTCTAATGTGAACCGTTTCAACCTCTTTACCTGTATCAATGTCAATGCGTCGGCAGCCACAGGCTATTCTTCCGGACAGGCATTGAAGGCAGTGGAAGAGGTGGCAGAGCAGGTGCTGCCCGATGGCTATGGACTGGACTATTCTGGTATGACACGCTCCGAGCAGGAGTCGAGCAGTTCCACTGGTATCATCTTTGCCCTCTGCTTGGTGTTCGTGTATCTCATCTTGTCGGCACAGTACGAGAGTTATATCCTGCCATTGGCAGTGATCCTCTCCATCCCCTTCGGATTGGCAGGTGCCTTCATCTTCACCGAACTCTTTGGTCATAGCAACGACATCTACATGCAGATTGCATTGATTATGCTTATCGGTTTGCTGGCAAAGAATGCCATCTTGATTGTGCAGTTTGCTTTGGAGCGTCGCCGAACAGGTATGGCCATCAAGTACTCTGCCATCCTTGGTGCCGGTGCCCGTTTGCGCCCTATTCTGATGACCTCGCTGGCCATGATTATCGGTTTGCTGCCTCTGATGTTTGCTTCAGGAGTGGGTAAGAACGGTAACCAAACCCTTGGTGCTGCTGCTGTGGGCGGTATGCTCATCGGTACGCTGCTCCAGGTGTTTGTGGTGCCCGCCCTCTTTGCCGTGTTCCAGTGGCTGCAAGAGAAAGTGAAGCCCATAGAGTTTGAAGACGACAACGCACAAATAGATACCGAGTTGCTGCAATACACGCATCCACTTGGCAAAATGAAGAAGTAAGTTATGAAAAAGAAAACCATTATAACACTCCTGTCTGCAACTGTTCTTATGAGCAGTTGCGGACTGTACAACAAGTACGAGCGCCCCGAGGTGATAGCCGATGGATTGGTGCGTGACCCCGTGTCGAACACCGATACCTTGGTGGTGAACGATACCATCTCGTTTGGCAATCTGCCCTGGCGTAGCATCTTTACCGACCGCCAGTTGCAGGCTCTTATCGACACGGCATTGGTGCGCAATACCGACCTGCTCAATGCTGCACAGAATGTGGTGATTGCCCAAGCACAACTCATGTCGGCACGACTGGCCTACCTGCCCTCGTTGGCCTTGGCTCCCTCGGGCGCCATAGCCTCGATAGACTATAGCAAGGCATTAGCGACTTATCAGTTGCCTGTTGCTGCCAGTTGGGATATAGATCTCTTCGGAAAACTCACTTCCTCCAAGCGCAGTGCACAGATGAGCATGATTGCTGCCAAAGACCAACAGATGGCTGTGAAAGCACAGGTGGTGTCTCATGTGGCAAACCTGTATTATACCCTGCTGATGCTCGACCGCCAGCAAGAGATTCTGGACGAGTTGGAGGCCATTACCAAGGAAACATGGAAGATGATGCAACTGCAGATGGAACTGGGGAGAGTGCGTGCTACCGGTGTGCAGAGCGCAGAGGCAGCCTACTACTCGGTGCAGGCTAAGAATGTGGATATGAAACGCCAGATAAGGGAGGCAGAGAACAATCTGTCGCTCTTGCTCTGCCAGCCCGGACAAGCCATCAGCAGAGGCAAACTAAGCGAACAGGTATTGCCCACAGAGTTCAGTACTGGAGTGGCATTGCAACTGCTCAACAACCGTCCTGACGTGCATGTCGCCGAGATGAAGTTGGCAGCCTGCTACCATAATGTGCAGACGGCACGCAGCCGATTCTATCCAGGCATCAACATCTCGGGCAATGGGGTCTTTACCAACTCCGTCACAGGTATGGGTGTCTCTAATCCCGGTATGTGGATTTTCCAGGCTGTAGGCACACTGACCCAGCCCATCTTCCAGAACGGAAAACTGGTGGCAGGACTGAAGGCTACAAAGGCACAGCAGGAAATTGCCTTCAACAACTGGCAGAGCATAGTGCTTAAAGCGGGCAATGAGGTGAGCAATGCGTTGGTGAAATACAATGCCTATGCCGAGCAGAGCCAACTGGCAGAAAAGCAGGTGGAACTCTATCGCAAAAGTCTTAAAGACACCAAGATGCTCTACACTTCAAGTGGCAGCTCTTATTTAGAGGTAATCAGTGCCCAAAGAGACCTCCTGAATGCCGAGATAAGCAAGGTGACCAGTGATTTCAGCAAGATGCAGGCTGTGGTAAGCCTATACACCGCATTGGGAGGCGGCACTAAATAAGGTGCCATCCCAACGGGTGCAGAACAATAGTAAGAATCCACCAACAACGAAGATGAATATGATTAGTGAAAAAGCGGAAATAAGTCCGAAAGCCCAGATAGGTCAGAACGTGACCATTTATCCCTTTGCCTATATCGAAGACGATGTGGTGATAGGCGACAACTGCGTGATTTATCCCTATGTGAGCGTGATGAACGGTACGCGTATGGGACGAAACAATCGAGTGTATCAGAACACCGTGCTGGGAGCAGAACCGCAGGATTTCAATTACAGTGGAGAGAAGACCCAACTGATTATCGGCGATGACAACATCATCCGTGAGAATGTGGTGATCAACCGTGCCACACATGCGGATGGACAAACGGTGATTGGCAATAAGAACTTCCTGATGGAGGGCGTACATATCTCGCACGATGCTAAGATAGGTGTGGCAAACGTGTTGGGTTATGGCACCAAGATCGCTGGTGACTGCGAGGTAGGCGACCGTGTGATTTTCTCCTCGGGCGTGATTGCCAACCCCGGAGCACGTGTGGGAGATGCCGCCATGATACAGAGCGGCACGCGCTTCAGTAAGGATATTCCTCCTTTTATCGTGGCAACCGACAACCCCGTGCGCTACGGCGGTGTGAACAGCACCATTCTGCGCAACTATAATGTGGATGAAAAAATTATTGCCCATATAGCCAATGCCTACCGACTGATATTCCACGGACAGACCAGCGTGTTTGATGCTGTGAATCAGGTGGTGAGTCAGGTGCCAGATGGCGAGCAGATACGCAATATCGTGGAGTTTATCCGAGCCAGCAAACTGGGCATCATCAGCAAGAACTAAACAATAATTAACCCAAATCGGCCATGAGCGTTATGATGATAACAGTCTAATGACCGATTTGGGATGAAGAGAGCACCCGCTTCTCTCTGCTTAGGCAAAGAGAAGCGGGTGCCTTTTTTTGAACATTACCTCTGTTCAGAGAACGAGATGCCATGCTCACATGTGGACATTATTCCGCTCGTGAGTGTGTCAGTCGCAGTTTTCTTGATAGTCGATGTCTGCCTGCACCACAAAGAACACTTCGTCTGCCACATACGGCCCACGTTGCTCTTGTGTTGCCCTTTGACAAACGTATTCGGATATCTTGTCCATGTCGATATCCACATAGTCGTTGGCAGTGCCCTCAAGGATGTGGCTCTCGTAGAAGTAATCCACAATGGCTTCCATCATAAAGAGCAGGTCGCCATCGGTGTATTTCTCTTTCAGTTCAGCGGGCAGCGCCTCACGGATATACGCCATCTCCTTGGCATCCTCTTGCTCTGCTATACGCACTTCTTCATCAATACTTGCCATGCTGACACAGGTGTTAGTTTAGAAAATAAGGTGTTGGCTTAAAGGATGCTTTCAAATTTCTCCTGCAACTTGGCTTTTGACACTGCGCCCACCATCTTGTCCACCACTTGTCCGTTCTTGAAGAACAGCAGGGTAGGGATGTTGCGGATGCCAAACTCAGCAGCCAGTTCGTCACACTCTTCAACGTCGCATTTGCCCACGTTGATTTTGCCGTCATACTCCTTGGCAAGTTCTTCTACGATGGGTGCAATCATGCGGCAAGGTCCGCACCAAGTGGCCCAGAAATCCACTACTAAAGGCAATTCACTGTTTTTTAAACCCTCAAAATTGTCGGTTGTAATCTTTACTTCCATAATTATTGTTGATGATTGTTGTTGATTGAATATCGTTGTCGTGCCGCTCACTCATCCCTCCTTGCGTGCCGGGTGGTGCGCATTGCAGCTGTCTCTTATACACATCTCCGAGCCCACGAGACAGGCAGAAATC
>CALZNR010000164.1 GCA_945827565.1 uncultured Prevotella sp. | reverse complement strand
ATATTTGATAGTTTCAAAATCTCCCGCTGGCAGTGTCAGAGCATCGCTCCACTTATTGTTGCTCACGCCAAAGCAGTTACTTCCTGTGCAGATGCCTTCAGCGCCACTGAGACCATTGAGCTCAGAACTCAGACTGAGGGTACATATCAGCGCCTCCTCCCTGTCAAGATTCAACACCGACAGCCCTGCCGTTTCATACGATTTTTTCTTTGTGATAGGATTGACAATGGGTTCAAAAACAACCTCGCTGCCATCCTCAATGGGCACGCCCGATTTTTGAAAGCATAGTGTCTGTGCGTCTGCATGAAGCCACGCTGCACAAACCAATGCCAAAGAGAGTAATGTTTTCTTCATATAAGTTGTTTTTTAGTTATTATTCTCGTTTGTATATTCCTTGACAGGCAAGCAAAGCGCCTGCCCTACTTCTCCATTTCCATTCTTCACGTATGCCACCACGTGCATGTGGGTGGGCTGCCAGTCGGCCTGCACAGGCACTGTGTAGGTCTTGCTCACACCCTCTATGTCCTTCCCCGACACATTGAATGGTTCTCCCGCTGTGCCGTTCACCGTGGCACGGAGCACATTGTTGTGCACATATTTTTCATCGGCAGTATTGTCGGGCAACATCTGTGGTGCCACAATGCCACTCTCTGTAAGCACCACCTGCAAGGCACCGTCATATTGGCTATTGCAGGCACCCGTTATCTGTATCTTTATGGTGGCAGAGGCAGCATCATAGAAGGCTTCTCCCGTCAGCGACACATCAGAGATGCATTTGGATGCCTCTGCTATGTCCGTAGCCCAGGTAAGCACAGTGTTGTTGATGGTTTTCCCATTGACCACAATACATGGTTTGCCATTGATTCTGTATTCTTTTTCCATCAGCTCACCATACTCTGTGCCCAGGCCTACCACGCCCTCAACCTCTCCGGGATTGATAGACTGGTCTCCGCCGTGATAGGTGATTACCACCAGCGCCTCACCATACTGCTCTTCCAACTTTTCCAGTTCGGCAGCCCCTTTAGGACAGTTTACACACATCTGTCCAGAGAACTCCTCCACCAGCACTGCGGTGTTCACGGCAGCAGGTTCCACATATATCAGTCGTTCGTTTTCGCTCACGTTGTCGCAAGCCACCAACAGCGAAGCCAATGTGATGAGAGAAGATATTGTTGCTTTCAGTTTCATGCGATAATCTTAGAAATTGTAGTTATACGATATGGTGGCACCCTTGCTTGCCGGTACCCAGCGACACACACCTCCTGAGCAGTTATAGCCGGCACGGGTGCGTGCATATCCCAGTTGCAGACGGTGCCCTCCCATGGTGTAGGTGGCCGACACATTATAATAATGTATGTCTGTCTTTCCGCAGTTCCACTCGTCAGAGACAGTAAACATCAGGTGGGGCTGCACAGAGAGTTCAAGCAGTCCGAAAGCCCAGTCGCCCTGGTCTTCACCCGTGGTAAGATACTGTGCCTCGCCACGCAGGGTAAAGGTTTTGTTGATGCGATATTTTCCTTCAGCCACGTAGATGTTGCTGTGCACCATCTCGCCATGCCCTTCTATCACGGTCTGGTTGTAGAACTGGTTCATGTACATCAGGTTGAGCTTGAAGTCACGGCTCATCTTTTTCTCCACCTGCACATTCAGGTCTTGATAGTTGCGGGTAGAGCCCCATTTCCAGAAAGCGGAACCATAACCGTCGGTACCCATGCCACCGTGTTCGTTCTTGCTGATGCCGTTGACATACGAGAAGTTCAACTTCACCTTGGTGCCATACTTGCCACCCAGCAGCGTGTGCTTCTTGAAGGTGTAGCCCACCTCTCCCTGGTATGCCCATTCGCCGTCGGGCTGTGTGGCATAGGGATAGTGTGCCGCCAGCGCATACGTATGCTCTTGGGTGAAGGCCGGCAAGTGGTTGATATAGGAAGAAGTCTCCACGGCAGAAGGCAGGGTGCGACGACTGCGATACACCATGTTGTCACTTCTCTTGGCCTGAGCCAGGAAGGTGAGCCCCTTCTTGGAATAGCTGGTAGAGAGCATGGCAGCATAGCCTTTGCGATAGATATAGCCATTGTTTGAATTGGGGTCTTGCCCCTTCTGTGCCCACTCTGCCAAGATGTTCCATCCACCTGTCTGCAGGCGCAGGCGCAGGTCGTAGGCTCCCACATACTCTGGCAGGTTGAGCTTGTGTGTGCGATCTGCCAGTATCTCCTCTTCGCTCTCGTACTTGGTAACGTAAGAAGCGCCAAAGGTAAGGTAGGTTCCCTTCTCTGCCAGAGGTTTGATCCACTGGTCAAGGCTCAGCTCCATATCGGCACCAGCCACCATCGACTCGTTCCAGCCCCAGTAGCGGCGCTGCACACCGGCAAGCACCTTGAGAGCCACTCCCTTGACGGGTGTGATGTGGGCACGTGCTCCCAGCAGAGAGTTGTCGATACCCAGCGAGCGCTCCTCATAGTTGCGCAGGATGAAGCCCGAACCAAACTGCTCATAGAAGGTACCTATGGTAAGGTCGGCATTCTTGCCATGCCCCTTGACGTAGAAATAGGGCACACCCCAACCTGCATAGTCGGGCGAGATGCTTGTAAATCCGGGCAGGGGATGCTCCAGATATTCAAAACGCACACCCGCATCCAGATGATTGCTGGTGAGGTTCACTTCGGCAAAGGTATTGGTCAGTGCCCACTCGCTGTAGTCCTCTGTGCCAATCTTGCTGTCGCTCTGCGGGAAGATGATGTCGCTCTGAATACTTCCGCTCAGGTGTATCTGGTCTTTCGGCTCCTCTTCCTGTGCCACAGAAAATACAGAGACAGCCAGAAGACACGCCGTAAGGGCGCATCTCCCGACTGTAAAGGGACGATGATTTCTGTTGTTCATTCTATCTTTGTTCGTTACTTGATAAGTTCGCGCACCTTTTCGATGAGTTCATTCTCTGCGCCATCGGTATAGCCGTTGTGCTTATATACGATGTTGCCCTGACCATCCACGATGATCACGAATGGAATCATCTGCGCTCCGAGTGCACGCTTGAAATCGCTGTTGGGGTCGAGCAGCACCTCATACTCCCAGCCATTACCATCCACCAAGGGCTTCACCTTGTTGATGTTTTGTGCCTGGTCGATACTCACGGCAATCACCTTCACGCCTGTCTCCTCCTTCCACTCATCATACACTTCGCTGATGGCGGTAAGCTCTCGGTTGCAGGGTTTGCACCATGTGGCAAAGAAAGAGATGATGAAGGGCTTGCCATCGTTAGACAGGTTGGCTGTATTGATGGTTTTGCCATTGATATCCTTCAGTGTCACTGAGGGTAACTGTGCCTGTGCCATTGCCGCTACAGCAAGGAAGAGCACCAGTATGAACGATCTGATTTTCATAACCTTTTCTCCTTTTTATCTTTTCTCCAAATAGGGATTGAACATCTTCAACGACTGGAACACACCATTGTCGCAACTCTCTTTCAGAGAATCGGGCGTGAAGGTGTGCACAGCGAGTACATCAAACACCACATCAGAGCGCACGGGTTTGAAACGTGCCCTCACCACCTTGTCTCCAGTGGCATCATTTACCTCGTTGCCAAAGACAAACTGCATGGCTGCCTGTGTTGAATACGCCGACCACCTGTTCTCCTCATCATTGTAGAAGATGTTGTAGAAGTTGTTGTTGTCACGGCTTCCGATTTTCTGTCCGCTCTTCATCACTATCGACATTTGCTCTGCGTTGAAGGTCACAGGAAACAGCATCTTGAACGCACTGAGGCTGATGCCTGTCTTGCTCACTGTCACGGGCAAACTCTTTGCCATACCGTTCTTGTCTTTGTATTTGAGGTAATAATTACCGGCAAACTGCTGGTCAAAGTCATATTGCAACACCTCGATAGAGTCTTTAAACTCACCTGCCTGCACCTTCACCCATCCGCGGCGGTAGTCGCCAGTGGTATTGGCGGTGAAAGCCACCTCCAGTTTACCTGTCTCTTGCGACAAGGTGGCAGTAACCCACTCGGGTGCAGAGGTCAGGGTCAGGGGCAGATTGGTGGTGAAGTGACACTCCATCTTCTGCTCGTCATTGCTGATGGCAGGCATGGACAACTCAGAGAAGATGAGTTCGGCGCCACGCTGCACCACAGGCACCTGTACGCTGTCGCCGTTGCAGCGAATCACCACCAGTGTAGAGCGGCTCTCTCTGCCATTGTTCTGGGTGGATTTCACACGAACGGTATTGTTGTTCTCCACATTCACGGTGCACCATGACTGGGCACAAGAGGCTGTGGCGGCACCGTTGGCAGAGAAGGTTATCACGCCCTCTGAGGCAATTGCATCAAGCACCATATTACTATTGATCACAGTGACCTGTGCATCCTTGGCGTATGGATTGCTGGCATCATCATTACACCTGTCTCTTATACACATCTGACGCTTCCGACGATATGCAGTGTGTACATCTCGG
>CALZNR010000163.1 GCA_945827565.1 uncultured Prevotella sp. | reverse complement strand
GCATATCGTCGGCAGCGTCAGATGTGTATAAGAGACAGTCCTATTGGCATACAAGCAAACGTGCGAGTTGTTTGAGCGACTTATGCACTGCGGTTCTGCCGACCGATATGAACAAAAATCCCCCCACCTGCGCAGGTGAGGGGATTTTACCATATCTTTTCAACGGTTAGTCATTCTTTCCGCACAACTCCTTTGCCCTTTCCAGTGCGATGTTGATGTGGCTACAGATGTTTTTCTCGCCCAGCAATTCGTAGAAGCCTGATTTGGCGAGCACCTTCTGCACCTTGTCGTTCACGCCCGAGAGTACCACCTGGATGCCCTCTTTCTGGCTCATCTGGCACAGGTTGGTGAGGTTGTGTATGCCCGTAGAATCTACGAAGGGCACCTTACGCATACGGATGATGCGCACCTTGGGACGGTCGCCGAAGGTGGCCATCACCTCCTCGAACTTATTGCCCGCACCGAAGAAGTAGGGACCGTTGATTTCATATACCTCTACACCCTCGGGGATGGTGAGGTGTTCCAGATTGCCCGCCTTGATGTCCAGTTCCTCGTTGGGGTCTATCTCGTCATAGATTACCTTCACATCGGTGGTCTCAGCCATGCGTCGCATGAAGAGCAGACAGGCAATGATAAGTCCCACCTCGATGGCCACGGTAAGGTCGAAGATGATGGTGAGGAAGAAGGTGATGAGCAGCACGGTGACGTCGCTCTTGGGGTTTCTCATCAGTGCCATCACAGAGCGCCATCCGCTCATGCCATACGACACCACCACCAGCACGCCCGCCAGACAAGCCATGGGGATATACTGTGCCAGGGGCATCAGAAACAGGAAGATGAGCAGCAGCACGGCAGCGTGGATGATACCAGCCACGGGAGTGCGGCCGCCATTGTTGATGTTGGTCATGGTGCGTGCAATGGCTCCGGTGGCAGGAATGCCTCCAAAGAGCGGTGAGGCAAGGTTGGCCACACCCTGTGCCACCAGTTCGGTGTTAGAGTCGTGATGGTCGCCCACCACACCATCTGCCACGGTGGCAGAGAGCAGGCTCTCGATGGCTCCGAGGATGGCGATGGTCAGTGCCGGCGACACCAGTCCCTTGATGGTTTCCCAGGTCATGGCAGGCACGTGGGCATCGGGCAGACTGTTAGAGATAGAGAAGCGGTCGCCGATGGTCTCGATGGTGGTTACCCCGGCAAAGTTCTTGAGCAGCAGTGCCGCCACTGTCATCAGTATGATGGCCACCAACGAGCCTGGAATCTTCTTGCTGAAGCGTGGTGTGAGGGCGATGACGATGACGCTTGCCACGCCCACGATGGCGCTCCACAGGTCGATGGTGGAGAGATGCTGTGCATACACCACCCATTTCTCAATGAAGTCTGAAGGCACCTGGGCGATGCTCAGTCCGAAGAGGTCTTTGATTTGTGTGGTGAAGATGGTGACGGCAATACCGCTGGTGAAGCCCACCACGATGGGATAGGGGATGTACTTGATGATGGTGCCCAAGTGGAGCAGTCCGAACAGCACTAAAAAGGCACCAGCCATGAAGGTGGCAATGGCAAGTCCCTCCATGCCATACTGCTGTATGATGCCGTAGATGATGATGATAAAGGCGCCGGTGGGTCCGCCAATCTGTACCTTGCTGCCACCCAGTACCGACACGATAAGACCCGCCACGATGGCGGTGATGATACCCTTTTCGGGGGTTACGCCCGATGCGATACCAAAGGCAATGGCAAGAGGCAGAGCCACAATGCCCACGATGATGCCCGCCATGAGGTCGGCCATCAGTGTCTTGCGGTCGTAGTGCTTGATGGTTTCTAACAACCGCGGTTTAAATTCAAATGCTTTCATCCTGAAAATTTATGCGGGGTTGGGTGGTGGAGACAAGCTGTTTTCATCCTCATCACATGGCCCCCATTGAAGTTAATAATCTCCAAAAAACTAAGAACGAGTTGCAAAGGTACGTTAAAATATTTATTCGGCAAAGCAGAGCGGTGCTATTTTTTTGAACTTCTTTCACATAATAAGAGGAAAAAGACGTACCTTTGTGGATAGAATCACCCGCGATGCCAGTGCCCTCAGAGTGCGCAGGCATCGGTAGAAATCACAACACTATGCAGAAGATTTACTCCCTTACACTTGCCGCCATGCTTGCTGTTGCAGGCACCTTGCAGGCACAGAACGTAACCTCGTGGCCCGATGCACCTGCCACTGCCAAGGCCGGAACCCGCTGGTGGCTGATGGGCAGCGCACTGGAACAGACCAGTGTGGAACATCGCCTGAACGACTACGCCACCGCCGGTATCGGCACTGTGGAGATGACGCCCATCTATGGCGTGCAGAGCAATGAGAAAAACGAGCTCTCTTTCCTCTCTTCGTCATGGATGGATGCGCTGAAATATACCCGCACTGCCGCTGACAAAGAGGGCGTGATATTAGACATGAACACCGGTACGGGATGGCCCTTTGGCGGTCCGTCGGTGACTATCAACGAGGCGGCGGGCAAACTGGAATACGTCAGCAAGACCGTTACCTCCAACGGTGTGGATCCCATTACCTGCGACATCTCCATCAGCAAGGCCAATACGCCCAAGCTGAACAAGGTGATGGCATTTCCGCAGGGCAGCAACACCGCAGAGGTCATGGATCTCACCGCATCGGTACAGGGCGAAAAGGTGGAGGGGGCTGTGTGCCCTGCCGGCGACTGGCTGGTGATAGCCATCTACAACTCGCACACCCTGCAGAAGGTGAAGCGTTCCGCCCCTGGTGGAGAGGGCTATGTGCTCGATCATTTCGACTCTACCGCCGTGGCAAACTACCTGAAGAAGTTTGAGACAGCCTTTGAAACAAGTGGCGCAGCCTATCCCCGTGCCTTCTTCAACGACAGCTACGAGGTGTATTATGCCGACTGGACCCCGAAGATTTTTGAAGAGTTCTACAAATACAGAGGTTATCGACTGGAAGAGCATATCGACAAGATGCTGGGAGAGGGCACACACAAAGACACCGACGGACAGGTGCTGGCAGACTATCGTGAGACACTGCACGACATGCTGCTCAACAACTTTACACGCCAGTGGACGGCATGGGCACACCAGCACGGCGCACTTACCCGCAATCAGGCACACGGCAGTCCGGGTAATCTGATAGACTTCTACGCTGCCGTGGATATTCCAGAGATAGAGGGCTTTGGACTGACCGACTTTGGCATCAAGGGACTGCGCACCGATGCAGGCTTTACACGTGCCAACTACAGCGACTTCTCTACCCTGAAATATGCGTCGAGTGCCGCCCATGTGGCAGGCAAGCCGCTCACATCCAGCGAAACCTTTACATGGCTGACAGAGCATTTCCGCACATCGCTCTCGCAGATGAAACCCGATTTGGACCTGATGTTTGTGGCAGGAGTGAACCACGTGTTCTTTCATGGCACCACCTACACCCCCGACAATGTGGCATGGCCCGGATGGAAATTCTATGCCGCCATCGACATGAGTCCCACCAACACCATCTGGCACGATGCCCCCGAGCTGATGAACTACATAGAGCGCTGCCAAACCTTCTTGCAGATGGGCAAGCCCGATAACGACGTGCTGGTGTATGTGCCCTTCCGCAATGCCTGGCACAAGAACAGCGGCACCCTGTTTTCCAACCGCCTGCTCACCTTCCCCATCGACAACATCGTGAACAAATTGCCCGAGTTTGCCACCTGTGTGAACAATATAGAGAAGGCCGGACTGGACTGCGACTACATCAGCGAGGCACTGCTGCTGGGGTGCAAGGTGGAGAACGGACAGATAGTTACCGCCGCAGGCACTGCCTACAAGGCATTGGTGGTGCCCATAGACAAACACCTGAGCACTGCCCTTGTGGCGCATCTTGAAACCATGAAGAGCCAGGGTGCCACCATCGTTTATGGCAATGATGCTGCCACCATAGCACAGATAACCGCTGCCACCCCCGAAGCCCTGCGCACCCAACTGGGCCTGCGCATGATACGCAGGAGCAACGACGGAGGGCACCACTATTTTATCTCTAACCTGCAAGACCATGACGTGTGCGACTACGTGCCACTGACGGTGGACTTTGCTGCCATCACCCTCTACAACCCCCTGACAGGGAAGATAAGCAGGCCCGTGATGAAGGGCAACGAGGTGCTCATCAACCTGAGATCAGGACAGTCGGTGATATTGCAGACCCATCGTGTCGTGCCTGCCGACTATGACCAGCTGGCTGCTGAGGCTGTGCCCGTGAAAATGCGTGCCATAGAGCTGACACAGCCCTGGACCCTGAGCTTTGATGCCAGCGCCACACCGCTCATCACCAAGACCTACAAGTTGCAGCAGTTGCAGTCGTGGGAAACACTGGACGAGCAGACAGCACAGTTGGCAGGCACAGGCATCTCTGTCTCTTATACACATCTGACGCTGCCGACGATATGCAGTGTGTAG
>CALZNR010000162.1 GCA_945827565.1 uncultured Prevotella sp. | reverse complement strand
CTCTGAGAGCTTCGACTTGGTCGGAGGAGATTCCTTGCACTGCTTTCATAACACCTACAAAGGTAGTGTAAAAGCATCAGTCGGCAAAAAATAGCCTTTTTTTTTTGTTTCTTTTCACGAAAGCGCCACACGACGCCGCCCCGCAGATGCGTTTTCCCTTACGTCAGCGTTTCAATGTCTTCACCCACTTGGTGCCATTGTGGTGCAGATAGATGCCCGGTGAGACAGCGGTGTGGGCGCCCTGACCTGCCACGCTAAAGCAGCGTGTGGATGCAGGGGTTGCCGTTGCCTGTTTCTCTTCAATGCCCGTGTAAGTGAAAAGGTTCTGCACGGTATATCCCATCCGTTCCATTTCGAGCGATGCCCATATAAAGGGCCCCACGCCCTTGGCATCGTTGCTGCGGATGGGTTCGCTCATATAGTAATCGAAGGAACCGTCGCGGGAGGGATTGCTGGCAGGTCCCAGTCCCGACACCTTGCAGCAGCGGGTGAGCGAGATGTTGCCGTTGTCCTCTTCCTTGACAAACTCCTTGACGAGCCCCTTATAGCCTTTGATGCCTGCCTCCAGAAAACTGTGGTCCAGATAGCCCAGGCGGGCACCCTTGAGCAGGCAGTAGGTGAACATCGACGAGGCGGTGGCTTCCAGATAGTTTCGCTCGTCGGTCACATCGAGCACATCGTACCACACGCCGCTCTGCTGTTGCTGATACTCCACCACCGAGGTCATAGCTTTTCTGAACAGCTCTTCCACCTCTCCGCGCCGTTCATAGTTGGCAGGCAGCACATCCAGTATCTCTACCATCGCCATGGTGAACCAGCCCAGGGCACGTGCCCATGTGTGCTGACTAAGCCCCGTCTCTGGGTTTGCCCAGAAGATGGAGTGTGTTTCGTCCCATGCGTGCTTCCACAGTTGGGTGCTGGCATCGTAGGTGCGCTGGTCGGTTTTGGTGATTTGATCTACGGCATCGTTGTAGTAATCTGTCTGCTGTCCGGGGCGCAGCTGTGGTGCCGCCATGGTGTAGAAGGGCAGTCCCATATAGATGCCGTCGAGCCACACCTGCCAGGCATAGATCTCCTTGTGCCACCACACCCCCTCCTTGGTGCGTGGCTGATTCTCTAACTGTTTGAACAGGGTAGCAATGGCGAGCGAGTCTTTCTGTGTGGGCTGCAGGTTGTACATCCTCAGTATGAAACGCCCTGTGCGCACATTGTCCAGATTGAAATCGCTGTACTTATAGCCCGTGATATTGCCCTCGCTGTCTATCATCTTTTCAGGATATTCCTTGAGATAGTCCATGATTTGACTGTTGCCATAGGTGAGCCATGTGTCTAAGAACGATTCCAGCTCTATGCCCATCACATAGCTCCATCGGGGTTTGTTCGAGAAATCGAGATTGTAGGGGTGTGGCACGCGCTGCATCTCAGAGGCGGTGAGCCACTCGCTGTAGTGGGTGTAGGTTATTTCGCTGTCGTTGGCGTAGGCCTGTGGGGCATTGCAGCAAAGAGAACAAGCCAGGAGCAGGCATCTGAGAGCGAGCTTGGGCAATCTACGGTTTTTCATCATCACAGTCTAAGGTTTTGATTCACTGCGGCAAAGATAGGCATAATTTGCGAGAAAGATAGGCATAATTTGCGAGAAAGATAGTGCATAATTTGCGAGAAATCCCGTCTTTAACCCTAAAAAACACAGGTCAAGAGATGCTCATCCTCACCCAAACGCACCGTGGTATCATCTGCCAGAAGAAGACAAGCAGCCGATAGAGCCAGTTGACAGTGATCACTGCCTTTTTCCGTTCTACCCCTGCCACTATGAGGGCAGCCGTTTTCGTCACGTCAAGCTGCATAGGGAAATTGCTTCCCTCTATCAACGGTGTCTTGACGAAGCCCGGTCTGATGTCTGAGATATGTATATGGTGGAGCCCTTTGATGCGGGTCAGTTGGCAGAGGCTTTCAAGATAATGACTTGTGAACCTCTTTGAGGCAGAGTAGGCTGGTGCTGCCCCAAGCCCTTTTGTTCTTGCGATGGAGCTGATGACGGCTATCTGCCCTGTGTGTTCCGGGTGTTGCTCAAAGTATCTGAAGGCCTCACCAACAAGTCGTGCCATGCCAAGACAGTTTGTTCCAATGGTGCTCAGTTCCTTAGACGCCTCAAGACTGGTGTTATGATAGCCTATGCCTGAGCTGTGAAAATACAGGTCTATGCCACCCAGCTTGTGGATAAGTTTGTGCAGGCCATCGATGGCATGTGGCGTAGTGACATCCATCACCTCGTAGGCAACAATCCCCTCTGTTTCTGCCACCATCTTGGTCAGGATCTCTTCCCTTCGTCCTGCCACACCCACCTTCCACCCCCGCAGGGCAAGGAGCCTTGCCACCTCGAGACCTATGCCAGAGGTGGCACCCATGACAATGGCAGAGTGTATGCTGTTCATAGTTCAAGTTTGCTGATAAGTGCTTCCATAACTTATCGGTTGAGATGGCACAGGATGAGGTTCTGTACTGTATGCTTGACGCAAAGGTAGCAAATCTCTATGAGAGCAACAAACTCTTACAGGAAAATGTTACTTTCTGAAACTAACACCAGGATACCGAAAAACAAGAAAAAACAGCCTGATGGCACATTGGTGGTGCCTATCGGCTGCTTGAAGGACTGAAGCACACCTGCACGGAGAGTTAGGCATAGGCGTGCATGCCTCCCAGAAAATAGTTCACGCCGAAATAGGTGATGAGCAAACAGAGATAGGCCACACAGATAAACAGGTGATAGTGGCATGGATGCTGCAAGAAGGATATGCTGCGGCGATGCAATGCCACGGCATAGACCATCAGGGTGATGAGTGCCCATACCTCCTTGGGGTCCCAACTCCAATAGGTGCCCCACGACTGGTTTGCCCACACGGCACCAATGAAGATACCTGTGGCAAGCAGTGCCATGGCAGGTGGCAGCAAGGATGAATACTGCTGCTGCCTGCCTTTTTCTTTGCGCCACAACGCCACAAAGGAGTGCACTGTGCACAGGGTGAGCAGGGCATAGGCCAGCATGATGACCGACACATGCACATACAGCAACCAAGAGCGAAGCACAGGCATCATGGGTGCCACGATGGTGGGATGGGGTTCCATCAGATGTGCCACCAAAAGGAACAGGGCAGCCAGCAGCATACTTGACAGATGAGAGTGCCGCCTCAGTCCCACGAACAGGATGGCCCATGAGAGCACCAGCAAGGTTTCAAATCCGTTGGTCAGGGGCACCGTTCCACCCTTGACCCAGCGCAGCAGCAGATAAAGGGAGCAGAGCAGCCATGCGCAGAAGTGAACCCGCTGGAGTGCTTTGCCCCTGTCTATGGTGCGTTTCTGCTCATTCCACCGATGCCGATGGGTATATGCCATCAGCAATATTGCCGCCAGCAGCATGGCATAGCCTGCATAGGTGACGGCAATGCCCCAGGGGTCGTGCGTCACTGCCAGCATACTGCCAGAAAGGTCGCGGTCGTAGTTGGCCTGATAGAAACGATAGCCCCTGTACTTATATATATGGTTCATGTGGATGTCTGCCGTGTCGATGATGCCATTGCCCACCTCCTTGCGCTGCGCAATGGCTATGTGCGAATGGAAGTCAGCTGGTTGATTGGTGCCCGGATGATAATCTATATGGAAGCGTGTGAGCACCACGCGAAAGGGCAGTGTGTGCTCTGCATCTTCGGGCTTCAGTAGCGATATCTTGTTGGTGGGTTCATACTCTCTCAGGTGCACCATGCCCTGCAGGGCACAGCAGCGGGTGATGCCACCTCCTATGAGTATCACCACCCAGGCGGCATGGAGCAGCAAGATGGCATAGGTGGCAACCCTTGCCCTACCCTGCTGCCGCCTTGCGTGCTGGCGCCACCAACGGAACATGTATGCACTGCCACACAGGGCGAGCAGTGCCCATAAGGCGGCAAACCACGGAGCATCGTAAACCCAGCTGTGGGTTTGCTCTGTTCCATTGAACCGCTCTAATACGGTGGCAACCCCCATCACTGCTATCAACAGCAGATAGAGGGAGCCAACCGCATCATCAAGCAAACGTTTGTTCATTGAATAATATATGGGATGTGTGGTTTTGCTGTCAGATGGCCTCGATAAACGCCACCACGGCATCTCGGTCGTCCTTGTTCAGATAGTAGAACTGCTCGGCACTCCAGTAAGCATCCGACTCTTTAGAATAGGCGTGCCACATGATGGCCTCTGTGACAGTGCGTGCCCTACAGTCGTGCAGGCGATCGCTGGCACCTGTCAGTCGCATAGACAAGCCTCTGCCCCATAGTGGAGTGGTGCGGCACCATCCTGTACGGATATCGTTTGCCATAAACAACCGATGCTGCACCATATCGGTGTAGGGCCATATCTTCTGCTTGGGATAGCGTCTGTCTCTTATACACATCTCCGAGCCCACGAGACAGGCAGAACTGTCGGATGCCGTCTTC
>CALZNR010000161.1 GCA_945827565.1 uncultured Prevotella sp. | reverse complement strand
CTATCAGGAAGGCTGCCATCATAATACTCAGTCCGTGCTCGGCATACGCCATCAGCTGGGGGTCGGTGGTAAAGAGACGCACACAAGGCTCTGCAAAAAACTGTGCCACCACAAAGCCCACGCCTGTAACCACAGAGGCGGCACACATAGAGAGCTTGAGCACCCGCATCAGTCGGTCATAGCGCTGTGCTCCATAGTTATATCCCGCAATGGGCTGCATACCCTGATTCACACCCATGCACACCATCACAAAGATAAAAGCCACCCTGTTGGCTATGCCATAGGCACCCACCACCATGTCGCCACCATAGCTTTGCAGACTTTTGTTGATAAATATCACCACAATGCAGGCGCACACATTCATGGAGAAGGGCGACAAACCAATGGCAATGATATTGCGCACGATGTCTGTGACAAGGCGATAAGTACCAGAGGCAAGATGCAACAGCTGGCGCTTATCTGAAAGCAAGGTCATCTGCCAGATGAGCGACACCGTCTGCGACAGGATGGTGGCAACGGCCGCACCCCGTATGCCCATGCCGAAAGTATAGATAAACAGGGGATCAAGTGCCGTATTGAGCAACACCGTGAAGATCGTGGCATACATGGCAAGCCTGGGCTTACCTGCTGCACGCAGCACCGCATTCATGCCAAAATACATGTGCGAGAGCACATTGCCCAGCAAAATCACCACCATGTAATCACGGGCATAAGGCAGGGTATATTCACTGGCTCCAAAGAAATAGAGTATAGGATCGAGGAAAAGCAGCGACACCACGCTGAAGAGCACACCGATAATCAGATTAAGCGTCACCGTATTGCCCAGAATGTGGCGTGCCATGGCATAGTCTTTCTGCCCCAACTTCACAGAAATAAGTGTAGAAGCACCCACTCCCACGGCAGCGCCAAAGGCTGCAGAGAGATTCATAAAGGGAAAGGTGAGCGCCAGTCCGGCGATGGCAAGTGCCCCCACCCCTTGTCCTATAAAGATGCTGTCAACCATGTTGTACAGCGAAGAGGCTGTCATTGCTACAATGGCAGGCAATGCGTATTGCAACAACAACCGTCCCACGGGCTTGCTACCCAACTCAAGAGTTGCTTGATGTTTATTCATAATGAAAGTGGCATAACCACTGCAAAGGTAGGCAAAAAAAATCTTATCGCAGCCAAGAAACGAGGTTTTTATTTGGTTTTTAGAAGAATAAGCAGTAAGTTTGCACTCCACTAAAAAGCAAGAGATGAATCGCGCCTTTCTCGTTCTCCTCACGTGTATGGCAATCTCACTGACACTGAGTGCCCACACACATCGCTCGCCATCGCACAAACGGGCCTATGCGGGCGAGAAATGCTGGATGTATCGTTTGATTCTGAGCAACAAGAACGGAGGTTCCTTCTCGCTACAGCATCCTCATCAGTTCCTTTCGCACAAGGCACTGGAGCGACGCAGGCGTCAGGGGATAGACATCGATTCTACCGACCTGCCTGTAAGTCGCAAATACCTGCAACAGATAGAGGCCACGGGTGTCCGCATCAAGGGCACCAGCCGCTGGCACAACTCAGTATTGATAGAGACAGCAGATACCTCTCTGTGTCAGGCATTTGACAGTCTTTCTTTTGTCCGCTTGTGCACCAGGGTATGGCAATCGCCCGACTCGGTGACGGAAAGTTCCTCAAAACGCTCGGTACACACAGACTTCAACCCTTGGGACTCTATCCCCTCTTCTTACTATGCCTCCTCCACGGAGCAGATTACCTCGGTGGGTGGCACAGAAATCCACAAGAGGGGATTCAACGGCAGAGGCATCACCATCGCCGTTCTTGACGAAGGTTTTGAGAACATCAACCGCATCCCCTCCTTCAAATACACGCGCATCAAGGGACAACGCTCGTTTGTGGCAGCTCCGAAAGAGAAAGGCTACAACGAGAGCGACCACGGCACCAAGGTGTTTTCGGTGATGGCGGCCAACGCCCCCCATGTGTTTGTAGGGTGCGCCACAGCGGCCTCTTATTGGCTGCTGCAATGCGAAGACCCACGAACAGAGCAACAGGTGGAAGAGGACTACTGGACCTTTGCTGCCGAATTTGCCGACTCTGTGGGGGTAGATATCATCAACAGCAGCTTGGGCTACAACGAATTTGACTCCCATTATGCCGACCATCAACTACACGAGTTGGACGGCACCTCCTCTTTCATCTCCCAATCGGCATCCATGCTCCATCGCAAAGGCATCGCACTGGTGTGCAGTGCAGGCAATAACGGCATGGGACCGTGGAAAAAGATATCGTTTCCTGCCGATGCCTTGGAGTGCATCACCGTGGGTGCCGTAACCACCTCGCTGCAGAATGCTCCCTTCAGTAGCGTAGGTCCCACCCAAGATGGGCGCATCAAGCCCGACGTGATGGCCATCGGCAGTCCTGCCTACCTCATCTCTGGTCGTGGAGCTTTGGTGCAGGATATGGGCACCTCGTTTGCCGCGCCCTTGATATGTGGCATGATGGCATGTCTGTGGCAGGCACTGCCCCACCTCACTGCCCTGCAACTGATGCAACTGGTAAGACAATGCGGCAACAACGCAGCACATGCCAACAACGTATATGGCTATGGCGTGCCCAACTTCACACAGGCGCTGGAGCGAGCCTATCAACTCTTTCCCCCTTCTGTTTCATCACATTGAGCAACCATGAAAGCCCTTTCACTCTATGAACTCAACTCTCTTGTCAGAGAGGCTATTGAGATGAGTCTTGACCGCCCCTTTTGGGTAGAGGCAGAGATATCCGACCTGAACGAGTCGCACGGGCACTGCTACATGGACCTGATACAGAAGGAAGAGAGAGCCAACACCCCCGTGGCACGCGCCTCTGCCAAATGCTGGCGCAACACATGGGCGGTGCTCAAACCCTTTTTCATCAAAAGCACCGGACAGGTGCCCCATGCCGGCATGAAGATGCTGCTGCAAGTGCACGCCGATTTCCACGAGAACTATGGGTTTTCATGGATTGTTACTGATATCGACCCCACCTACTCCATAGGCGACATGATGCAAAAACGCAGGCGCATCATCGAACAGCTCAAGAAAGAGGGGGTGTTCACACTCAATAAAGAACTGCCTCTACCACTCTTTGCACAGCGCATAGCGGTGATTTCGAGCAACACAGCTGCCGGCTATGGCGACTTCCAGAACCAACTGCTGAGCAACGAACGCCACCTGACCTTCACCACCACCCTTTTTCCCGCCATCATGCAAGGCGAACAGGTGACAGAAAGCATCATTGCCGCCCTGAACAGCATCATGCTGCACGAGAGTGAGTACGACTGCGTGGTCATCATCCGAGGAGGAGGAGCCACCAGCGACCTTTCAGGCTTCGACAGCCTGGAACTGGCAGAGAATGTGGCAAACTTCCCACTGCCCATCATCACAGGAATAGGTCACGACCGCGACGAAAGCGTCATTGACATGATTTCGCACACACGGGTCAAAACCCCCACGGCAGCTGCTGTCTTCCTGATAGACCATCTCTCGGAAGTGGCTGAACGCATAGACCATGCCGCACAACGCTTGACCCACATCGTCACACAACAGATGAAAGACGAGAAGCACCGCATTGATATGGCAGCTCAACGACTGAACGGCACCGTGAGACAACTGATGAGAGAGCAACAGCATCGCATCACCCGACTGCAAGAGCATATCCCCGCCGTGTGTATGCTGACCATCACCCGACAGAAATCTCACTTGGATTTGCTGCAAATGCGCATCCCCGTCACCCTCAAGCAGCGCATACAAAAAGAACAGCACCTGCTGCAACTCACCGATGCACGCCTGAAACTGCTGGACCCCGAACTGCCACTGAAGCGCGGCTATAGCATCACGCTGCATCAAGGCAAGCCCATCAAAAACATCCACCTGCTGCAAGCTGGCGAACAGATTGAAACAAGAGTGGAACAGGGAACCATCACCTCGGTAGTTACAGGCACCCAAAACAAGCACCCAAAGTGAACACACACTGATAGGGAGCACACGGTCAGGGAGCACAGATAAAATACAGGAAGACAACATTTCCAAATAAAACACAAAAACCAACACCCCACAATATGAGTAGCAAATACGAAGATGCCGTAAAACAACTGGAACAGATTGTACAGCAGATGGAAACGGGCGAACTGGACATTGACCAACTGAGCGAGCAACTGAAGAAAGCACAACAACTGATAAAACTGTGCAGGGAAAAGCTCTCCAAAACAGAGAAGGAGATAGAAGAGATATTGGACAAAGCGGAATAATCGCCCTCCTTTTTGAAACCTATTTTGTGTTTTTCCGCACATTTTGTTTGTCATTCATATTCTTTTTCGTACTTTTGCAAATTGTAGGTAGGTTCTATAAATTAGCTTTGATGGGATTTTGTTCTATCTTCGAGCAGATTTATTTGTAAGGTCGCAGCAGCATAGCGAGCTATGGTGCAAGGACTTAC